>CAZGWG010000104.1:3618-12698 GCA_964529165.1 uncultured Sphingobacterium sp. | reverse complement strand
TGGTGTCCCGCTTAAGGGTCATATCATGGCTGCAAGACCCGGGCATGCTGCAAATATTGCTTTTGCTAAGAAAATTAAATCCCAGATAAAAAAGGAGAGATCTAAGAAGAACATACAGGTTTATGATCCTAATGTTCCACCATTGTATGATGTGGTTCAGATCATGAATATTTTACCGCACAGGCAACCTTTTCTATTTATTGACAAGATTCTTGAGCTTTCTAAAACGCATGTGGTTGGGGTTAAAAATGTAACCATGAATGAAGAATTCTTCAGAGGTCATTTTCCAGGTGCTCCGGTGCTTCCAGGTGTAATTCAGATTGAAGCAATGGCGCAAACCGGAGGAATTCTGGTACTCAGTACTGTTCCTGATCCTCAGAATTATCTTACTTATTTCTTAAAAATAGATCGGGTAAGATTCCGTGCTCAAGTTTTACCAGGAGATACCATCGTGTTTCGCTGCGATTTAATGGAACCAATCAGGAGAGGTATTTGCCAGATGAAAGGAGTTGGAATGGTTGGTGAGAAGATTGTTGTTGAGGCAGAGATGATGGCACAAATAATCAGAGTTAAAGAAAGCGAAGCAAGCGTATGATCCAGCCCTTAGCATACATTCACCCACAGGCCAAGATAGCCGAAACCGTAGTTATAGAACCTTTCGTTACAATCTATAAGGATGTAGTAATTGGTGAAGGTACCTGGATCGGATCTAATGTTACCATCATGGATGGTGCCCGTATTGGGAAAAATTGCCGTATTTTTCCGGGAGCCGTTGTTTCGGCACCTCCACAGGATTTGAAATATAAGGGAGAGGCCTCTACTGTTACCATTGGTGATAATACGATAATCCGGGAATGTGTAACCCTGAACAGGGGTACTGCACTCGATAAGAATACAACAACCATTGGGTCAAACTGTCTTTTGATGGCTTATGTTCACATTGCTCACGATTGTGTTATCGGGAACAACGTTATCATTGCGAACTCAGTGCAATTGGCCGGACACATTGAAGTACAGGATTATGCTTTTATTGGCGGAGCTTCTGCTGTCCACCAGTTTGTTTCAATCGGGGCACATTCGATTATTTCCGGAGGATCGTTAGTACGTAAAGATGTTCCACCCTATACCAAAGCCGGTCGTGAACCACTTTCTTATGTTGGAATAAACTCGGTAGGTTTACGTCGAAGAGGGTTTACTTCTGAACAGATTAATGAGATTCAGGATATTTATCGAACCATATTTCTTAAGAAGTATAATATCTCCAGAGCTCTGGACATTATTGAAACCGAACGTGAAGCTACGGAGATTAGGGATGAGATCATTGATTTTATCCGTAACTCTAACCGCGGTGTTATGAAGGGTTTTGGTAATTCCTAAATCCTGAGATTACTCCGGGATTTACAAATATGATGAAGATAAACCTTGAACACATTGGCCGCCGGTTTAATCGTGAGTGGATTTTCAAGGATGTAAATTATATTTTTGAAAGTGGTATATCTTATGCCATTCTGGGTGCTAATGGTGCCGGAAAATCTACACTTTTACAAATTATTTCCGGCAGTCTGACTAGTTCGGAAGGAATAATTACATATTCAAAAGACAATATTCTGCTCAATCCGGAAAATGTTTTTAAGCATTTATCTATGGCTGCGCCTTATTTAGAACTTATTGAGGAGTTTACTTTAAGAGAACTTATTGATTTTCATTTCCGGTTTAAGAAATACCTGCCCGGGCTTGACCGGGATCTTCTGGTCGATCTTACAGGTCTGAAACGATCGGAAAATAAAGCGATAAAAAACTTTTCGTCAGGTATGAAACAACGTGTAAAACTTGCACTAGCCTTTTGTTCTGATACAGAAATAATTCTTTTGGATGAACCTGTTTCGAATCTGGATCAGCAAGGTGTTGAGTGGTACCTTTCACTTATTGAAAAATACGCTTCAGGTCGTATTCTTATCATTTGCTCCAATCAAATACAGGAGTATAGTTTTTGTAAGATGCAATTGAACATTGCTGATTATAAATAGAGACTATTTTTTCATTATTTCAGAGAACAGCGAATAATTTCTAGTCTACCTGTGATTAGGCAAATATTGGAAATTTAATAAAATGCCCCTATCTTTGCGGCTCGAAATCAGTAAAATTTTATGGCAAAGGCTTCAGAAATTAAATCCGGAAATATCTTACGTTATAATGGCGAATTGGTAACTGTCGATGAAATCATTCACCGTACCCCGGGTAAAGGGGGTGCTTTTTACATCGGAAAACTTCGGAATATAAAAACGGGTAAGATTGTTGAGGCCAGAATGGGAACAGATGAGCAGGTAGAAATATGCAGGGTCGAAACCAGTGACTATCAGTATCTTTACGAAGAGGGTGATTATTTTGTAGTGATGGATAATACTTCATTTGAACAATTTAGTGTTGAAAAGACTTTATTCGGTAATGCAGCTAAATTTTTGAAAGAAGGAATGAACGTGATTGTATCTTTTGAAAGCGAAGAGCCAATAATGGCACAGGCGCCTACCAGCGTTGAGCTTCAAATTACTTACACAGAGCCGGCTGTAAAAGGAGATACTTCTACAAATGCTTTAAAAAGTGCTACTGTTGAAACAGGAATAGAGATTCGTGTGCCTCTTTTTGTCAATCAGGGAGATAAAGTGAGGGTAGATACACGTACTGGAGAATACATCGAAAGAGTTAAATAGCTTTGTAAATAAAGTTTTTTGACTGGTCTTTTCCTTAAGGAAAGACCTTTTTTTTGAAATAATTTAGCCGGAATTGTTTTTACATTCGTGTTGTGGATAAAGCGACATTGCGGAAACTATATCTGGAAAAGCGTCAGAGCCTTTCGCGTTCAGAATACTGGATGCTGACTGACGCACTGATGAATCAGGTTAAACTCATTAATTGGAATGAGTATCGTATGGTTCATATTTTCATGCCTATCAGAGATAAAAACGAGGTTGATACCTTTTCAATCCTGAACCATTTCAAAGAAAATTTTCCTGATTTGAAGATTGTTATTCCCAGAACCGATTTTAAAAATCTGGAAATGGAAAACGTTCTTTACGATCATGAATACACCATTTTAGGCAGAAATAAATTTGATATCCCTGAACCTATCCACGGAAGGATTATACCTGCAGATCAAATTGATCTGGTATTTGTCCCACTGCTGGCTTTTGATAAAAAGGGTAACCGTGCTGGATATGGAAAAGGTTTTTATGACCGTTTCCTTAAGACTTGCAGGCCTGATGTTAAAAAACTTGGCTTATCTTTCTTTGATCCTGTTGATGAGATCTATGATCTAAATGTGTTTGATATTAAAATGGACGCCTGTATTTGTCCAGCTAAGATTTGGGAGTTTTAAATTGCTGACAAGAGTTAAAGATCTAACTCCAAAAGTACAGGGCAATGATCAGAATGCCTTGCTTCCGGAAGGATGGCTGCACGTTTCAGTTTATCTCTGAGGTTTTCTGAAACCAGATTATAATCGATTCTCCAACCCAGATTTTTGGCTCTTGCATTTGCTCTGAAGCTCCACCATGTGTAATTATGAGGTTCATTATTGAAATGTCTGAATGAATCTATATAACCCGAATTAATGAAATTCTCCATCCATTCACGCTCAGCAGGAAGAAAACCTGAAGAATTAGCATTTGATTTTGGATTATGAATATCAATGGGTCTATGACAAATATTATAATCACCGGAAATTACTAGGTTTGGAATTTCAAGTTTAATTTTA
Organism: uncultured Sphingobacterium sp.; assembly: GCA_964529165.1. GTDB lineage: Bacteria > Bacteroidota > Bacteroidia > Sphingobacteriales > Sphingobacteriaceae > Daejeonella. Next base: position 8,947 of record CAZGWG010000104.1, on the reverse strand, counting down.
TCAGAATAATCCCTGAAGTCTTCAAGAAAACGGTATTTAAAGTCCTGACGCTCTTCACCACTTGAGCCCGAAGGAAAATATGTACTCATCACTGAAAGGTGCTCGAAATCTGCTCTGAGTATTCTTCCTTCACGGTCGTAATCCTCCATTCCTGACATGTATTCTACATGTCTCGGGCTGATTTTAGTGAAAATAGCCGTGCCACTATATCCTTTTTTCTCCGCCGGATTCCAATAATGTTCATAACCCAATTCTTCGAGCAGAAGCAAGTCTGTTAGCTGGTCGGGAGTGGCTTTTATTTCCTGTAAACAAACTACATCCGGATTCGCAGCTTTTAACCATTCCAGCCAGTTTTTGCTTAATGCTGACCGTATACCATTGACATTATAGGTTATAATCTTCATAGAAATTAAAGTGCGTTATGTTTTAAATCCAATTTTTTTTCGAGTTTTCTTACTTCTCCTTTTTTGAGTATGCTTACTACCATTTGTACATCTTCAAGCGGGCGATCACTTGCATCAGTTTTAACTACTGCGATTGCATCAATCATTTCTATCCCGCTAACTACCTCCCCGTAAACAGTATAATTCTGATCCAGATGTGGTGTTCCTCCAAGTTCTTTATAAATCTTCCGCTGCGATTGGGGAATGATACGGCCATTCATTCTTTTCATTTGTACCTCATCGAGTGCAGCATCAGTCCATTTCTTGCCCTGAACAATATAAAATTGACTAGCGCTTGATTCTTTATTCGGATTATTATCACGGGCTGCTGCCAATACCCCTTTTTTATGAAACAAGCTGTCTCTAAACTCGGATTCTATCCGGTATTTCAAATCACCTTCACCGAGTGCCTGCCCCTGTTTTGCTGTTTTAGAATCAGGGTCACCACCCTGAATCATAAATTCGCTAATAACCCTATGAAATAAAGTGCCGTTGTAAAAACCTTCTTTACTTAATTTCAGAAAATTATCTCGGTGATTTGGGGTTTGGTTGTAAAGCATGATGATGCATTCACCTTTATTTGTTTTAATCTTAACAAAATCGTGTTTTGGTTTTGAGAAAGCCGTATTAATAAAAAGAAGCACTAATAGAGTATATAGTTTTCTCATTTCCTGAATGTTAAATACTATCAAAATAGGTGATTATTAATGATCGCATAATCATTTCCTGCTCAAGCAGGGTATAAGCAGGGATAGGTTTTACTAGTTTCCAGTGCGGCCATCCATCCTGATCGAGGCCTTCGAGTTCATAAAAGCCCAGTTCACTGAATAAGCGGCAGTTGGCTATATGCATTAATTCCTCTTTCTGACGTTTACTGAATTTTGCCGGACCTTTGCCGAGTTCCTGAACACCAATCAGAAAGAGCATGACCTTCATATCGGGAAGATCTGTATCAAAATCTTTCGCTACCTGCTCTTGTAGTACTTTCCATTTGGCGTTTATTTCTGCTGGGGTCATGTACAAAAGTCCGTAAAAAAATGGAATATATGACCAGAGGAAATGTTAAAACACTAAGCCATCCCGAGCAAGATCAACAGAATCCTCCCTGCCATAAAATTTCGCCTCAAATACTATATTTGTTCATGCAAAAACCAATCGTTACTGCTTTGCTGGCATATGGAATGTCGGGAAAGCTATTTCATGGACCCTTTGTTCATGTACATCCGGGCTTTCATTTTAAAGGTGTGCTTGAGCACAACACTAAAAAAGTAAATGCCGATTATCCGGATGTTAAAAGTTATAATACGCTCGATGAGGTGTTGAACGATCCTGAAATTGAACTGGTTATTGTTAATACCCCAAGTAATACTCACGTAGATTATTCCAGAAAGGCATTGTTGGCCGGCAAGGATATTTTGGTTGAAAAACCATTCGCTCCGACTCAGGCTGAGGCAAAAGAGATCTTTGATTTAGGTAGAAAGCTGAATCGCAAGGTGATGGTGTATCAGAACCGAAGATTTTCGAGCGATTTTGAAGTTACCCGGGATACTATAAATAGTGGAAAACTCGGACAGATCATTGAGATGCATTTGCGTTATGACCGATACAGGGCAGAAATCGGTCCGAAGGTCTTTAAAGAAACTCCAATTCCTGCTGCAGGGATTGTGTATGATCTGGCTGCACATTTACTTGATCAGGCAATCTGTATTCTTGGAGAACCTCTTTCATACCGTAAAGTAACCGGCGTATATCGTAAGAATTCATTGGTGGATGATTACGGGCACATCCACTTAACTTACCCGAACCAACTGAATGTATTCATAACCACAAGTCTTCTGGTTGCTGACCCTCAGCCGGGAATAATAATTCATGGTACTAAAGGTTCTTTTGTAAAAGCATTTTGCGATAAGCAGGAAGATCAGCTAATCGCAGGAATGAAGCCAAGTGATCCAGGTTTTGGAAATGAGGATGCCGGTAAAGAAGGCCGTCTGACATTGATGAGCGAACAGGGTGAAAAAACCATTGAACTTGTCCCATCAGCTGTTGGAAAATATATGGATCTCTTCGAAGCTGTTGTTCAGACTATTAGAAGTGGTGCTGAGTTTCCTGTGAAAGAATCTGAGGTGATGATACAGATCGGGATACTGGAAAGTGAACCGGATAAAGTTTAGGGGGTGCTGATGCCTATTGTAGTCCGCTTAGTTGCTTATATACAGTTTTGATGAAGAAAATGGTAAATATAATCCCTATCCAAAATATTCTCTTCTTCGATTCACTATTAATATTTTGATTCTTTTGATTCAGGAAAAAGGAATAACCATAAACTATAAAAACAATAGCCGCACATGCAGCAATAATTATTTTGTCCCTGGACATGTATATTCCAACAAATGAACACAATGTCAAAATAATTATCAGGTCCTCAAATTGAATTCCTTTCTTTTTTGAAATTGGTTGTATCCCGGATAACACATTTTCCAACCCTTCATAGTCTTCTATATAGGATGGAACTTCTATTGTATTTCCCCGAGAATTGCCCTTTATGCTGTAGCTTCCATTTCGGTTTTTAATAATTCTGCTGATATCTGAGGTTTTAATAATAACATCTGGTGTGTCATCTTGCTCTCGTTTAATCGATTCACTATCAATGGTTAAAATATAGCTGTCATAAAGTATCATTTGCAGTTTTACAGATTTATAATACCCCGAAATTGTCACACCTAACATAATTGTGGTTATTAAAAGGAGTACATAAATATTAGGATTTTGAAAGTAGCTGTAGGAAATACCACCAAAAAAAAACAATGATATAACTATTGCTTTTATAAGTGTAACCTTTCTAACTTCTTTTATACAGTCTTTTCTAATTTCGAACTGGTACATAGTTATTGCTTGCTTTTTAGTCAGAATTATGTTTAAATGAGATTGTGGTTTTGCCTATAATTAAACAATAAAAGTAGCGATATAAACAAATATTGCTGTTGAAATTCCTACCACTAATGTACCCAGGGTATAGGTACGATAACCCGTTTTCACATCAATGCCTGAAAATTGGGTAGTGATCCAGAAGCCGCTGTCGTTAGCATGAGAAACGACCATTGCCCCGGCTCCGATTGCAGCAACAATGAGTGCTTTCTCGATTTCTGAATCGAATCCCATACCAGGCAACATAGGAGCAACAATGGATGCGGTAGTGATCAGCGCTACGGTTGAAGAGCCTTGTGCGGTTTTGATTGCGGCACAAAGTAAAAAGGGAAGCCATATGCCGAGGTTTGCACCTGATAAACCATTTGCCATGGTTGTGGCAATTCCACTGTTTTGAAGGATTGCCCCAAAAATTCCACCGGCACCTGAAATAATTATGATTGTGGAAGCATCATTTATTGCTTTACCAACCCATCCGGTAGTAGAAAGTATTTCCTTATCCAGCTTTTTAGGGATCAAAAACACAAAAAGCATCCCGATTAATAAGGCAATTACTGGAGAACCAATAAACCCGATTGTCTTAAACCACCAGGTGCCCTGCTGACCCTCAGTGATAGTAAATTCTATAATAGATTTGCCTATGATCAGGATAATAGGAGTAACTATTGGCAAAAAGGATTTGATTGCAGAAGGTGCATTTTTTATTTTCTCATTAATAGTCTCTTCAGATAATTCAGGATTCGGATCGATATAGGTTCTGGCTGCATAATACTTTGAATAAAGAATAGCTACAATCAGTGAAAACATCCCGATAATTAGTCCGACGAGCATCACCAGGCCAACATCAGCACCAATAATTCCTGCAGCAGCAATCGGACCGGGTGTAGGAGGAATTAAAACATGGGATATCATTAAACCCAGAATAAGAGCCACAGCAGTTCCAACAATTGAAAGTCCTGCTTTTTTGGTGAGACTTTTATTTAACGGGCTAAGAATAATGAAACCACTATCGGCAAATACCGGGATGGAGACTATAAATCCGACAATGCCCATGGCTTCATGCACTCTTTTTTTACCTATGATTTTAATCACAATTTCCGCCAACTTATAAGCCCCGCCCGAATATTCCAAGAATGCACCTATAATAACCCCGAGTGCAATGACGATTCCTATTTTACCCAAAGTGTTACCGAATCCGTCATTGATAGACTTAATTATGGTATCTAAATTCATTCCTGAGACTATCCCAAAGAATAATGCGACAAAGAGCAATGCTAAAAATGGATGCAAATGCCATTTTGCAGTCATTAAAATCAGTAGTATAACACTGACTACGAGTAATATAAATGATATCATAATTGAATTTAATAAGATTAAACTCAAAATGTGAATTTTATATTTATTGCAGATTTCCAATCATTGAACAGGAATTGAAGTATCTAAGCACTTCTTTCATCTAATTCTCATTAACCGTTTGAATTGCTGTACATGTTTGATAACAATCTTATATGATGTCTTGAATATGGGGAGTTAATTGAGAAAAGTGTATTTATCAAACAGGGATCAAACAGGGATGAAACAGGGATCAAACACGGATAAAAGAGGGATCGAACAGTTACAGATCCGAGTTATATCTGTCTTTCATCCCTGTTTTTTTTGTATTTAATTCGTTTTTTCTATTGTTGAGTCATACTTTTTCCAATCATTTGATGGTAATCCGGCATAACATTGTTACTCCCTTAATATCCAGCAATTTTGAGATAATTTCTTTTTTCGTAAATTTGAACTGAGAACTGTAATGAAGACATTTAAAAAGACATTTGGATTAACCTTCTCAGTAATTTTATTACTAAGTTTTTCTACAGTGCTTCTTCCATTGGATTTCTTCCATAACCACGGCCCCATACCGCTTTCTAAAGGGTCTGAACAACTTAATTCAAGCAGTACTCAAAAGGTAAATA
>CAZGWG010000104.1:0-3518 GCA_964529165.1 uncultured Sphingobacterium sp. | reverse complement strand
AATATTCAGAATAAAGCTGATTATTGTTGGGTTTGTGCTGTTCATTTCGATAAAAGCTTTACTAAGACCTCTTTCTATGAGAATATCAGATTATCTCCTGTGATGTCTGTTTTTCTTAATAATGAAGTTACCTCTTATTTTGTTGAACAACTCCTTTCTACCTTAAGAGGCCCCCCAGCGGAATAATTTTTTCTTCTTTATTTAATTGCCGTACAACGTTTTTGCGTTTGTATGTCTTTCCCTTTATTATAATATTCTAATTCCATAGAAATGAAATCCGCTATTTTATATATTTTATTGTTATTCGCATTTTCGAACTCTTATGCAAATTTGGCCTCCCTTGAAGGGAGAGTAATTGACGGACAAACCAAAGAAACCCTACCTGGAGTACTAGTTACAATTCCGGATCTTAAAATCTCTGTTGTGACGAATGCCTCAGGTCAGTTCAAATTCAATAATATCCCTGAAAAGGGCCGTTTCCTCGTTGAAGTTCGATATATCGGTTATAGTACTGTTATTGAAACCGTAGATTTTTCACTCAAGGTCAATCTTGAATTCTCTCTTTTTCCTAGTGTGATAGAAGCAAAGGAGGTAGTCATTACAGGAACAGCTTTCAGTACTGATAATCGTAAAAATAGCACTGCAGTATCATCAGTTACTAAAGATCAGTTGATTAACCGACCATCGGGTAATCTGATTGATGCGATTGCAAAAGTTCCGGGAGTTTCACAGGTTACTACAGGGGGGGGTATTTCAAAGCCGGTTATTCGCGGATTAAGCTATAATAGGGTAGTTACCCTTGTTGACGGAGCCAAACAAGAAGGTCAGCAATGGGGAGATGAGCATGGTATGGAGGTAGATCAGTATAGTGCGGAGCGCGTTGAAGTGTTGCGTGGTGCAGCAAGTTTGCTATATGGTTCTGATGCTCTTGGTGGGGTAATTAATGTGTTAGAGCCACTACCTTCACCTGAAGGACAGATCAGGGGTGAACTATTGAGCAGTTACCAGAGTAATAACGGGCTCAGTGGAAGTTCTGCCATGCTTCAGGGGAATACCAATGGATTTATATGGCGTGCTAGGGCTTCATTAAAAAGCGCGTACAGCTATGATGCACCTGGTGGAAGAATTGCGAATACTGGTTTTAATGAAAGAAATTTTAGTGGTCAGCTCGGATTTAATAAGAAATGGGGTTATGCACATTTAAACCTATCCAGTTTCCGGAATAATATTGGATTACCTGATTTTTCAAGAAATGCTGATGGTATGTTTGAAGATGAAAGTGGTTCTGTTTTAACCGATAAACAGTTAAAGGATCGTAGCTTGTTCCTTCCTTTTCAGGATATAAGGCATTATAAGCTTGCCATGAACAGCCATGTTTTGCTGGGTAATGGAAGATTAAGGACTATTCTCGCTTATCAGAATAACCAGAGAAGAGAGCTTGAAGATGACAGAATCAATCCTTCTCTCTTTTTTGACCTGAAAACCTACAGTTCAGATTTCAAATATTATTTTAATGAGGCCAATGGATGGGAGCCAGTCATTGGGTTATCAGCCTCAGCTCAGAATAACGTGAATAAGGCTGATGAATTGTTAATCCCAGATTACAGATCAAGTGAGTTGGGTCTTTTCGCTTATGCTAAGAAATCATGGGAGAGCAGCACTTTTAATCTGGGTGCGCGATTTGATTATCGTAAGATTACTGGTGATCAAATGCAGGAGGATGGCAATTCTAAGTTCAACAATTTCAGTAATAGTTTTTCAAATGTTAGCGGAGCTTTGGGGTTCACAAAGGAGTTCAATGAGTTTTTTAACTTTAAAGCTAACCTTGGATCGGCATTTCGTTCGCCAAACATAGCTGAGCTCAGTTCTGATGGTGTCCATGAAGGAACCTTCAGATATGAGCTTGGAAATAATGATCTGAGTCCAGAGAATAGTTATTATGGTGATTTCGCTTTTGAATTTAATAATAATGTACTTAGTGCAAGTTTGGGAGCTTTCAATAATCACATTGATAATTATATCTACAATCGTCAAATAGGAAATGAAACAATAGTGATTGACACAGAGACTCTTCCTGTTTATCGTTTTGTTCAGGATAATGCAAATTTATCAGGAATAGAAGCAAGTCTGACCCTACATCCTGCCGAATTAATCCATTTTGAAAACAGTTTTTCTTATACCCGTGGAGTAAACCGAGCAACCGATAAACCTCTTCCTTTTATTCCTGCTGCAGTATTAAGGAATGAAATCAGGCTGGAGCCTGAATTAAAAGGAGGTTTGAAGAGTACTTATTTTTCGATAGCATTCGATAAAGTGTTTAAACAAAGCCGGGTTGATAATTTTGAAACACCAAGCGAGGCATATTCTTTGGTGAATCTTGCGATGGGAACAACATTCATGATTAATAAACAGCCATTGAGAGTTAACCTTTCTGCAAATAATTTATTTAATAAAGCCTATTATGATCATTTAAGCAGGTTTAAACCTGGTCGTTTAGATGAAGCTGACCTGAATTCCGGCTATTATAATCAGGGACGTAATTTATCAGTCGGTGTTTACTTACCATTTGTTTTTAAATAGACAAAAAGTTCATTTTCAGACTTTTTGAGGTTGGAATCCTGAACTTAATTATTCATATTTATCATTAGGATATTAAAGAAAAAAACATGAACAAGTTAAAGTTTTTAATTTTTGCGATTTTTCTCTCAGTAACAATAAGTGCTCAGGGACAGGCAGGCAAGGCATGGGATACCGGAAATCAATTTAATAGTTATTCCGGAAGCTCCAATAATCAAAATTACATGTATGCAAGCAATCCAGTTTTTTCCGAAAAGTTTACGAGTAGGGAGGAGTCTTTAAGGAGCAATATTCCTGAATTACTCCGTAGACCTCTCAACAATGAAATTAAAATTGAACGTTATAAGACCATTACAATGCGTGATGGTGTAAAATTATATGCCGACGTATATATGCCGGCTGCACCAGGTAAATATCCAACCATTGTGATTCGTACCTGTTATGGTGTACAGCGTGATGGTGGTCATCAGGATAAGATCAGATTTGCGCAGGAAGGTTATGCTGTTGTTTTTGCCGATGTTAGAGGACGCTACGAAAGTGAGGGCACTTGGGATCCTTTCCGTGATGAATCTAAGGATGGCTATGATGTGATTGAATGGGCAGCAGCTCAACCTTTTTCTAATGGTAAGGTTGCTACACAGGGTGGAAGTTATCTGGGTCATAATCAATGGGCAGCGATGAGCGCAACGCCTCCACATCTGGATGCAGCATTTCCAGGCGTAGCTTCTACCACTATCTATGCTAACTGGTTACCATTGGGTGGCGCCTTTCGTTTAAGTTTTAACTATGGCTGGGGCGTTGTTCGTATGCCAAACCGAATTATGCTTCCTCAATACTGGCATACAGAGGCTTATACTCCAGAAGAGTTGAAATATGAAAATATTTTGTGGCATCTGCCATTAAAAGATGGTGATTTAAAAAGTGCTGGTTATGCAGTTAAA
>CAZGWG010000103.1:0-12923 GCA_964529165.1 uncultured Sphingobacterium sp. | reverse complement strand
ATACTGCGAGATACACCCGTTTAATCATCTTCCGGAATTTGACAGTTCAGTTAAAGGTGTTATTCTTTCCGGAAGTCCTTATTCTGTCCGACAGGCTGATGCGCCGCAGATAAATTATCAGGATTTACAGGCTAAATTTCCTATTCTGGGTGTTTGTTATGGCGCCCAATACATTGCCCATACTTCGGGAGGGGAGGTAAAAGCCTCATCAACGCGTGAGTATGGAAGAGCTTGTCTCGATTTTATTGACCACAAGCATCCGTTGTTTAAAAACATCACTCAAGGTTCTCAAACCTGGATGTCTCATGCTGATACCATTGCTTCCATTCCAGATAATTTTGAGATCATTGCCAGTACAGATTCAGTTAAAGTAGCTGCTTATCATATTAAAAACACAAATGTATATGGAATTCAATTCCATCCTGAAGTAACTCACAGTACCGATGGTAAACAGCTTCTTGAAAATTTCCTTGTAGATATTTGCGGCTGTAGCCAGGACTGGACTCCGGATGCATTCATTGAGACTACTGTCGCTTCCCTGAAAGAGAAAATCGGTGATGATAAAGTAATCTTAGGTTTGTCGGGAGGGGTTGATTCATCAGTTGCGGCAGTTCTGCTTCATCAGGCGATTGGAAAGAACCTTCATTGCATCTTTGTTGACAATGGTTTATTGCGTAAAGATGAGTTTGACCAGGTGCTTGATTCATACCAGCATATGGGTCTGAATGTACGCGGTGTGAGAGCGGGAGACCGTTTTCTGGGACAACTTGCCGGTATAAAGGACCCTGAAACTAAAAGAAAGACCATAGGTCGGGTTTTTATTGAGGTATTTGATGACGCTGCACATGAGGTGCAGGATGTTAAATGGCTCGGACAGGGTACAATTTACCCTGATGTGATTGAATCAGTATCTGTAAAAGGGCCTTCAGCAACGATTAAATCCCATCATAATGTAGGCGGTTTACCCGATTTTATGAAGCTTAAGGTTGTGGAGCCTTTGAATACTTTATTTAAGGACGAGGTGAGAAGAGTTGGTAAAACCTTAGGAATGGATGCAGCGCTGTTAGGAAGACATCCTTTCCCGGGGCCGGGGCTGGCAATTCGTATTCTGGATGATATAACCCCTGAGAAGGTTCAAATTCTTCAGGAAGCTGATGCGATTTATATCAGCAATTTAAAATCCTCAGGATGGTATGATAAAGTCTGGCAGGCAGGTGCAATCTTTTTACCTGTTCAGTCGGTAGGAGTGATGGGAGATGAACGTACATACGAGCATGTGATCTGCCTGAGGGCGGTGAGCTCTGTGGATGGGATGACTGCTGACTGGAGTCATTTACCATACGATCTTCTGGCTAAAATATCGAATGAAATAATTAACAATGTAAAAGGAATTAACAGAGTTGTATATGATATTAGTTCCAAACCGCCAGCAACGATTGAGTGGGAATAGCTATCTGATAATAATTGGCATGCTGATTTTTCTTTCAGCATGCTCAAAAAAAGTTATTCCTACTAAACCGGCCGAAAAACCCGAACCGGTTGAAATTGTTGTGCCAAAGGTTGAAGAACCCGCTAAAAAAAATATCGATCATTCTATTGTATTGCTCTTACCTTTTCAGCTTAATAGTCTGAACCTCAAAACTTCCCGTAAAAGTGAACTCAGCAAAGCTGACCTGGCGATAGATTTTTATCAGGGATTTAAATTGGGGCTGGACTCAGTTAGTGAAGGCGGACATAATTTTAATCTTCATGTATTTGATACCCGGAATCAGGAAACGCAGATCGTTAACCTGGCAATGTCAGGCTCTGTCAGGAATCAGGATTTGATTGTTGGCCCGGTATTCCCGGATGGTATCAAAACCTTTTCGGATTTTTCTGATTTAGGCAAAACGCTTCAGGTTTCACCACTGGCTGCATCAATGCCTTCTGAATTCAATAATCCCGGACTGGTTAGTATCAATAATTCCATAGATCAGCATGGCCGTAAAATCGCTGAATTTATCAGCAGTCAATATAAACCCGAATTGGTTCAACTTATTCTGATAAATACACAAAGGACTGATGATGCCAGGTTTTCGAATCAAATTAAGCGCTATCTGAATGAACTATCAGGCTCTAAGTTTCGGATAATAGAACGACCTAATGCAATAGGCATTGAAACTTACCTGAACCCGGCAAAAAACAACCTGATTATAATTACTTCGTCAGAAAGGGCTTTTTTGATCCCCTCTATTGATAAACTCTATAAATTAAACAATCAGAACTATAAGATTGAGCTTTTTGGACATCCTAACTGGATTAAGGCCAGATACCTTAGTCCCGAGAAGATGCAGGCATTGAAAACCCGTATCAGCGCTTCCTATTTTGTGAATTATAAGGCACAAAATGTAAAGAGTTTTGTTGCCAGATATCGTGATGAATTTGGTTTGGAACCATCAGAATATTCATTTAAAGGCTTTGATATCGCATATTATTTTGGTTCATTGCTTGAAAAATATGATAAGGAATATGCAGATTACCTGATTAAGGAGAGTTATACCGGGCTTCATAGTGAGTTCCATTTTATAAAGGATCCTAAATTAGGATATCGAAATACGAGCCTGATGCTGTTAAAGTATCAGAATTTTTCATTACAGCCTGTAAAATGAGAGCAGAACAGCAATTGAGAACCTTTATGCGGGTATTTGAGCAATTTCCTGCAGATAAACCGCTTGCCAAATTTCTTCCTGATTTCTTTAAAAGGAATAAGCAGATGGGTTCCAATGATCGTCGCTCGGCTTCAAGGTTAGTATATAATTATTTCAGACTGGGTAAAGCGGTACCAGATAAAACCATTGAGCAAAGATTATTTCTTGCCGAGTTTCTCTGTACTTCGGTGGATAATCCTTTTCTTCATCATTTTCGCCCTGATTTGAATGAGAAGATCTATTTGACAGCTTTGGAAAAAATAAACTATGCTTCATCCCATGAAGGATTGATATTGGATGAGGTATTTCCATTCACAAGGCATTTATCGGATGGGATTGACAAAGAAGCTTTCTTAAGCTCTTTTTTTGTCCAGCCCGACTTATTTATCAGGATACATCCAAAGGCTGTATCCTGGGTCTTAAAAACCCTTGAGGAGAGTCATATTGATTTTAGTTTGATCGTAGCGCATACCCTAGCTCTTCCAAATGGGACCAACCTGAATACCCTGTTCCCTGACAATAGCTTTCCTGTTAAACCTTATGAAGTGCAGGATTTATCCTCTCAGAAAACAGCAGCTTATTTTAAACCTAATCGTTATGAGCATTGGTGGGATGCCTGTGCAGCCTCAGGAGGAAAATCCTTGTTATTGTTTTCTGAACAACCCGATATTAAGCTTTTGGTTTCTGATATTCGTGAGAGTGTTTTGGATAACCTGGATGAGCGATTTATTGCTGCAGGTCTTAGAACCTATCAAAAGAAACTGATTGATCTGACAAAGAATGCAGACCCTGAGATTCATCATTATGAATTTGATGGAATTATTCTTGATGCCCCATGCAGCGGATCAGGAACATGGGGCAGAACTCCTGAAATGATCAGCCAGTTTGAGGAATATAAAATTAAAGGATTTCAGAATCTTCAAATGACAATTGCAGCTAATGTGATTAAGTACCTGAAGCCCGGAAAACCACTTGTTTATATTACCTGTTCGGTTTTCAGGGAAGAAAATGAAGAAATCATCACCCGGCTGAAAAAAGAGCATGGGATGCAGCTTGAAGGATATGAGTTGATTAAAGGTTATGAGAAAAAAGCGGATACCATGTTTGTTGCGCGACTAATCAAGCTCTAAGCCTCACCCTTTGTGCTGGACTGCTTTTTGTATTGTTCCAGCATTCCTCTCCAATTGGAGAGGGAAAGCTAAGACTCTGCGTGAAATACAAACAAAAATAGGGTGATGCCAAATCAGCAGATCACCAAATTAAAGGCCCGTATTGTTTCTGAAAAGTTTGATTGCTATCGCTAACAGGATTATTCCAAAAGCTTTGCGCATGATGTTTAATCCGGTTTTTCCAAGAAGTCTTTCGAGGTAAATCGTATTCTTCAGCACAATATAAACAAAGCCAATATTCAGAATAATACCAACTATTATATTCTGTGTTTCATACTCAGATTTAAGAGATAGGAGGGTGGTTAGTGTTCCTGAGCCAGCTATCAGCGGGAATGCCAAAGGTACAATGGAAGCACTTTCAGGTACATCTTCTTTGAAAAAATTGATCCCTAAGATCATTTCCATCGCAATAATGAAAATTACCACAGAACCTGCAATGGCAAATGAAGAAACATCAAGTCCTATGATTTTCAGCATTTCATCTCCAATAAAAAGAAATAAAATCATAATCAGGAGAGCTACCATGGAAGCTTTTTCAGATTGAATATGACCGACCTTATTTCTCAGAGAAATAACAACAGGTATAGATCCGAGAATATCTATGATCGCAAATAAGATCATAGTTACTGAGAGAATTTGCTTATAGTTGAAATTTTCCATTAGTTCCTGGAATAGCTGTTGTTAAATAAAGATCAACCCAAAAGCAAAAAGGTTTCAGACAAGTCCAAAACCTTTTTGCTTTTCAATATACATTGTTTATTCCCGGTCTTTCTCGATGATTTTACCATCTCTTAACTCACGAACCTTACTGTGTTTCTTGCCATAGAAGAAATATATGACTACACCCAGCGCCATCCAAAGAAATAAACGGAACCAGCTTTCTGCAGGTAAAGAATACATCAGATAAATACAAACAAGGATTCCCATCACTGGTACAAATGGTACGAATGGGGTTCTGAATGGCCTGACTGCATCAGGCAATGATTTACGTAATACCATGATTCCGATACAAACCAGTGTAAAAGCAAATAATGTACCGATACTTACCATGTGTCCCAGATCAGAAACAGGAACGAGACCTGCAAAAAGACTTACGAAAACAAGGAAGAATAAATTGGTTTTCCATGGGGTGCGGTATTTCGGATGAACTGCGGCGAAGAACTTTGGCAGCAATCCATCTTTAGCCATTGTATAAAACACCCGCGATTGTCCCATCAGCATCACTAATATTACGGAGGTATAGCCCGCCAGAATTGCAATAATTAAAGCATCCTGAAGAAAGGTATACCCTGTCATTGCAAATGCTGTTGCTGCAGGTTTAGCATCACCCGCAAAGTCTTTATAGTTTACTAGCCCTGTCATTACATGAGCAAATAGAACATATAGAATTGTACAAACTATTAATGAACCAAGAATGCCGATTGGCATTCCTTTCTGGGGATTCTTTGCCTCCTGTGCTGCGGTTGATACTGCATCGAAACCAATAAAGGCAAAAAATACCACCGCCGCTCCTGTTGAGATACCTGTCCATCCAAAATTTTCGAATTTGCCGGTATTCTCAGGAATATAAGGGACATAGTTTTCAGGGTTAATATGACTCCATCCTAAAGTAATGAACATTAATACCACCGCAACTTTAAGAATAACAAGCGCATTATTCATGGTTGCTGATTCCTGGGTTCCTCTGATTAAAACCAATGATAATACACATACGATGAAAATCGCCGGAAGATTAATCAATCCGCCTTCAATTACAGTTCCATCTCCCAGTTTCATTGTTTCCCAGGGAGATACAATAAATTCATGCGGCAGATTAATATTGTATTTATGTAATAATTCAAGGAGATACCTCGACCAGCTTACTGCAACTGTAGCAGCACCTAAGGCATATTCCAGAACAAGGTCCCATCCAATGATCCAGGCCATAAATTCACCCATAGTTGCATAAGAATAGGTGTAGGCGCTACCGGCAACCGGTATCATGGATGCGAATTCTGCATAACATAAACCAGCAAATGCACAGGCGAATGCAGCAAGTGCAAATGAAATGGTTACTGCCGGACCTGCATTTTCTGCAGCAGCTATTCCAGTTAATGAAAAGAGTCAGGCACCAATGATTGCACCAATAACAAGTGCAACGAGATTAATGCTACTCAGTGAACGTTTTAATGTGCCTGCACCCGTTTCATTTGATTCGAACATTAACTGCTCAATGGATTTTTTGTGGAACATATTATTTGGTTTAGTAAATATTTTATATGTTATCTGCCTCTGATGATTTCAAACGTAATTAATTTAATCGGAATTATGAAACCAATATACGAATGCCCCGGTGATTTTCAGGCCTGAAATTTTTGGCTTTATAAATGATTATAAACCAAAAAAGCAGAAGAAAATTAATTAAAACTCCTTCTGCTTTTTGTTTTTTGTTTATCAATTATCTGCTGATTGTTTCAGTTTTATTGATTAAAGTATCAATCACTGCATTTCCCGGCTGATCGATTGTTCTAACAATTTTTATTTCATTTGTGGCCTCAACTTTAACCTGATGTGAAGTGCCTGCCGAAATGTGCGGAGCAATAACGAGGGAAACAATTGACATTAATTTAATCAGGATATTCATTGATGGTCCTGAAGTGTCTTTGAAAGGATCTCCAACCGTATCTCCGGTTACAGAAGCTTTGTGAGGCTCTGATTTTTTATAATACATCTCCCCATTTATTTCTACACCAGCTTCGAATGATTTCTTAGCATTATCCCATGCACCTCCTGCGTTCGACTGGAACATACCCATCAAAACACCTGAAACAGTAACACCGGCAAGCAAGCCTCCTAAAACCTCAGGTCCGAAAGTAAAACCAATAATAATCGGAACGATCAGGGCAATTGCACCAGGAAGCATCATCTCGCGGATAGATGCTTTGGTAGAGATAGCCACACATTTTTCATATTCTGGCTTTGCTTTGTATTCCATAATACCCGGAATCTCACGAAACTGTCTTCTGACTTCATTGACCATATCCATTGCAGCTCTTCCCACAGCAGAGATACATAAGGCTGAGAAGATAAATGGAATCATGCCTCCAACAAATAGGCCTGCTAGTACATCAGCTTTATAGATATCAATGCGATCAATACCGGCAACTCCAACAAATGCAGCAAATAATGCAAGTGAGGTTAATGCAGCAGATGCAATTGCAAATCCCTTACCTGTAGCAGCCGTTGTATTTCCTACAGCATCCAGATTATCGGTACGCTCTCTGACTTCTGGTGGCAGACCACTCATCTCGGCAATTCCACCGGCATTATCAGCGATTGGTCCGAAAGCATCAATAGATAATTGCATTGCAGTGGTAGCCATCATTCCTGCTGCTGCAATTGCAACACCATAGAAACCGGCGAAATAGAATGAACCATAAATACCACCTGCAAGTACCAGAATAGGTAATACAGTTGATTCCATACCTATCGATAATCCGGCAATGATATTCGTAGCATGTCCGGTTGAAGACTGGCGAATGATACTCAATACCGGGCGTTTACCCATTGCAGTATAATATTCAGTAATTAAGCTCATTAATGTTCCTACAACTAATCCTACAACAATGGCATAAAAAACATCCATTTTGCCGAATTCGAAACCACGGATAGTCATATTGTCAGGAAGCATCCAATTTACTGCAAAAAAGGAAACAATCGCAGTTAAGACGATAGATGACCAGTTTCCCATATTAAGTGCATTTTGAACACTGTCGGTTTCTTTGCTGATCTTAACGAATGCAGTGGCTACAATTGATAAAATAAGTCCGATGCCTGCAATTAGCATCGGCAATAAGATAGGAGCAATTCCGCCAAAGTTGTCTGCAGAGGTAATTTCACGTCCAAGGATCATTGTTGCAAGAATAGTAGCAACATAAGATCCGAAAAGATCGGCACCCATACCTGCAACGTCACCTACGTTATCCCCTACGTTGTCGGCAATAGTAGCCGGGTTACGAACATCATCTTCAGGAATGCCTGCTTCAACTTTACCTACAAGGTCAGCACCAACATCCGCAGCTTTTGTGTAGATACCTCCACCAACACGGGCAAAAAGAGCGATAGACTCAGCACCAAGTGAAAATCCGGCTAAAACCTCAAGGGCTTTTTCCATTTCCTTACCATTTACACTGGCGCCGGTATTAATAACATATATCTGATAAAATACGATGAATAAACTTCCTAATCCAAGTACTGCAAGTCCGGCAACACCAATTCCCATCACGCTTCCGCCGGTAAATGAAACTTTTAGAGCACTTGCTAAACTGGTTCTGGCAGCCTGAGTCGTTCTGACATTAGCTTTGGTTGCTATATTCATTCCAATATATCCGGCAAGAGCAGATGTAAATGCACCAATAATGAAAGAAATAGCGATAACCCAACTCGAAGTTTCTACCAGAGTACCTGAGTATGCCAATAAGATCGCAGCAATAGCTGAAAAATACCCGAGTACTTTCCATTCTGCTTTAAGAAAGGCCATTGCTCCATCTGCAATATAACCTGAAAGTCTTTGCATGTTTTCGTCTCCGGCATCCTGCTTAGTAACCCAGGCTGATTTCACAGCCATTACTATAATACCGAAAACACCCATTGCTGGTATTAAATAAATTAAATTGTTTTGTAAAAACTCCATAGAAACCTCTATTTATTATTGATATTTTTTCTTATACGAAGGGCAAAAATAGCAGGCTTATTCTATTAAACAAATACAGAAATTCATAATGTTATGATATTCAGCCATATTTCTCAATAGTGATTAGTATAAACCTTGATTATGAGGGTGTTATACTATTAAATTATTTATAATATTTATTGTTTTTTTTTGTGTTTTTTGAGAATAATATCATTTGCCTCAAATTAATTGGTTTATAGGTATTTTTTTAATGTAAGTTTAATCTGAAATCAAATTTTTAATCAAGATGAATGAAACATTAGCGCAAAATGAAATGAAGCGTGAACTTGGTTTACTTGACGCTACTTTAATGGTAGCCGGAAGTATGATCGGATCAGGTATTTTTATTGTCACTGCTGATATTACAAGAAATGTGGGTTCTGCCGGATGGCTGATAGCAGTTTGGCTGATTACGGGTTTGATGACTTTGATTGCCGCTGTAAGCTACGGGGAGCTAAGCGCAATGTTTCCTAAAGCAGGTGGTCAGTATGTTTATCTGAAAGAAGCTTATAATCCCTTGATTGGATTTTTATATGGATGGAGCTTTTTTGCTGTGATTCAAACAGGTACGATCGCGGCGGTTGGAGTTGCTTTCTCTAAGTTCAGTGCCTATCTCTGGCCCGCTGTAAGTGAAGACATTGTTTTGTTTAATCTTGGTTCTATAACTGTTTCTCCGGCTCAGGTTCTTGCTATTGCGATTATTATATTACTAACTTATATTAATACCAAGGGGGTAAAAGGAGGGAAAATTATCCAAACCTCTTTTACGATGACAAAGCTTGTGAGTCTTTTTGGTCTGATCATCTTCGGTTTTATTATGCTTAAACCTGATATCTGGGAAGCAAACTGGACGAATGCCTGGAGTATGCAGAAATTGAATATCGATGGAACTTTTGAATCGTATACTATTGCAGCAGCCTTAGGTGCTGTAGCGGCTGCAATGGTTGGTTCAATTTTCAGTAGCGATGCCTGGAATAATATAACCTTTATTGCAGGTGAGGTGAAAAATCCCAAACGTAATATTGGACTCAGCCTGTTTCTGGGAACCCTGATTGTAACAATAATTTATGTGCTGGCAAATTTGGTCTATACGGCCGTTCTTCCCTTGCAAGACATTGCAACTGCTGATAAGGACAGGGTAGCAGTTGCGGCATCCAGCGTTATATTCGGAAATATCGGTACTGTGATTATTGCCCTTATGATTATGGTATCTACATTTGGTTGCAATAACGGACTTATTTTGGCAGGTGCCAGAGTTTATCATACCATGGCTAATGATGGTCTTTTTTTTAAGAAAACAGCTTCCTTAAATAAACATGCAGTACCCGAATTTGGCTTATGGCTGCAATGTCTCTTAGCATCGGCACTTTGTCTTAGCGGAAGGTATGGAGATTTGCTCGATATGATCTCTTTTGTAGTGGTTATATTTTATGTTCTAACTATTATTGGTATTTATATTCTGAGGGCTAAGCGTCCTGATCTGGAGAGACCTTATAAAGCATTTGGATACCCTTTTCTCCCGGCGATTTACATCTTAATGGGGATATGTTTCTGTACCCTGCTCATCATTTATAAGCCGAATTTTACCTGGCCCGGATTGATTATTGTTTTAACAGGTGTTCCTGTTTTTTATATGTGGAAGGCTTTTGATAAGAAAGCCACCTAAGTTACTGATTACATGAAATGCTGTATTTTGCAATAAAAATCTACAGGTTGTGCAGGGAGATGTGACGAATGCTGTTAAATTGGGTGACCTTAATCATATTCCTGACCAGGTGCTTTTCAGACATTTGTATCGTTCTAAAAAATAACATACTTATGGAAAGTTTGAAAGATAAAGTTGTAATTATTACGGGTTCAGGTTCAGGTATTGGAAGAGCAGCAGCAATTTTATACGCCAGGGAAGGGGCCAGGGTAGTAGTTTCTGATATAAATGAAGAACATGGACAGGGAGTCGCTGCTGAAATCAGCAAAGCCGGAGGGCAAGCTTTTTTTATAAAGGCAGATACCAGCAAAGCAGAAGATAACCAAAATCTGGTTGAACAGACAGTGGCAAAATATGGAGCCCTACATATTGCAGTTAACAATGCTGGAATTGGCGGACCATTAAGTAACGTTGCAGATTATCCGCTCGATGGCTGGCAAAAAGTGATTGATACCAATCTTTCAGGAGTTTTTTATGGCCTGAAATATCAGATTCCAGCCATGCTTAAGTCGGGTGGTGGAAGTATCGTCAATATTGCATCCATTCTTGGTGCAGCAGGTACCAGATTATCACCTGCCTATGTCGCTGCAAAACATGGTGTTGTTGGTTTGACAAAAGCCGCTGCCCTGGAGTATGCAGATCAAAAAATTCGGGTCAATTCAGTGGGGCCGGGATATATCAAAACTCCATTGGTTATGAATGCACTTGACGAACCTACACTTAGTGTTTTGAAAGGTTTGCATCCAATTGGAAGATTGGGGGAATCAGAAGAGATTGCAGAACTTATACTTTGGTTAGGGTCTGATAAGTCATCTTTCGTTACCGGATCTTACTATCCGATTGACGGAGGCTATCTGGCACAGTAAAATTCAGGATAGAAATTTCGGTTCCGGGCAGTAAAGTTTACAGTGATGAATCATAATCTTATGTTATAAATGAAATGAGCTTAATGGCATTGAGCAATCAGCCTGTTTATCAAAAACTGTCAATAACGTGGATATTATTTAAATTTGAAGGTTCATAGCTCAAACCGATAGCAAAGTAATTATTACTTTACACTTAACTTCTATAGAAGTAACTGTTGTTATGAGCGAAACAACGACACTCGTTAGGGGGATTTAGTACTAGACGGCTATGTGTGAAAAGAATATTTGCAGATAAACCTTGAAATAGATTGGGCTTAAGGTAAATTAACCCAAGTACAAATAAAATAATGATTAAGGACTGTATAAACTATGGAAGAGGTGTGAGTAGAGAATAGGAAATTGACAAGACAAAGGGTCTCTCCACTTTCTATTCCCTATTTACGATTTCCTTAATACCATCCAGTGAACCCAAAAGGAAGAATCTGAGAAGTCAGTGTCTTTAATAGCATACCGGATACGCGATCAAATGCACTTTGCTTTGAGTATTAATCTAAAGGTAAACTGAAATTGATAGGCAGAGTATAGGCTACCCTCACTTTCTCTTTGTTTTGCATACCAGGTTTCCATTCCGGAGATTTTTCAAGTACTCTGATTGCCTCTTCATCACATCCAAAACCTATTCCACGCAGTATTTTAATATTACTTAGCCGACCGTTTTTTTCAATAATAAAACTGATCAGAACCTTTCCTTCAATTCCGTTCTCAACTGCTGTCTCAGGGTATTTTAAGTTCCTGCTAAGAAATTTGATGAATGCCTTTGGCCCGCCCGGAAATTCAGGATAGTTTTCAATACTATTAAGCGTATAGGTCTCCGTATTTTCAGCACCCGGAGCCGAACTTCCTGTTACTTTAGGGGCTGTTTCCTGAATATCCAAAGGGTTTAGATCCAAACTCTCTAATCCTTTAGTATTGCTTGTACTGATCACCGATTCATTCAATTGCTTTTGTGTGGGAATAGCTGTTTCAGTTTGATCAGAGGGAACTATTTCCACTTTTGCATATTGTATGCTTTTTTGCTTTACTGTTTTAGACGGAGCCTTTTCATTTATCCGTTTTTCTGGTTTCACCCGATTGATTCTTGTCAGAAGGTTTACCTCTATGTCTCTAAGTGGTTCATTTTTATCCAGAGCCGTGTTTGCTTTAGAGATTACCTGAATAAGCCATGGGGTAATTACAAGAAGACAGAATAATGCAACAGCACAAAGGAAAGCTTTAACTGTAGTTTCGGCACTGTTCTTTCTTAAGTCATAAGCACCGTAGGCTTTATTACGATTTTTGAACACAAGATCCAGCCACTGGTTCCTGTATAGATTTTGAGTGAAACTTATCATCTGCTTTATTTATATCTGAATTGATGACAAATTTTTGAAAAATCCATAATTGAAGAGAGGAATTAGGGATGAAGTATCAGCAAGCAGGTATCAGGTTTGGACTGGCGCTTTGTAAGCAGTGAATTTTAAAACTTAATGGCTGATGGCTTATAACAAAAGCAATGTTTAGCCGATTTTAAATAATAATAATTAACATGAGTTCGATATAAATAAATAGAAGATAATTTGTAAAAAACAAGCGGATAATTTATTGTATTTGTGTTTGAAAAATAAGTATTTAACCAAAAAATACGCTATGCTTTCAACAGATAAAATTACCGGAATTTTCGTTTCCTTCGATGAATTAGCTAACATTTTGAACCCTTCCTGAATAAAAAGCTAATCAGATCGCCCA
>CAZGWG010000102.1:0-12980 GCA_964529165.1 uncultured Sphingobacterium sp. | reverse complement strand
TGTGGGTAGCTGATCTAAAATCCTTTCAAGCTAACCGATTAAGCAATTTTTATCTCAATAATACTTATGGGAACAGCTTTATCTGGAACCCTGACGGGAAAAGCATCATAGCCAAATTTATTCCTGATGGCAGAACTGCCCTTGCTGCGCAAAATACAAATCCTGAAGAGCCTCTGATTCAGGAAAACACTGGCAAATCAGCTCCTGTTCCAACCTATCAGGATCTTTTGAAAAACCCTTATGATGAACTGCTCTTTGATCATTATTTCACATCACAATTAAAACTGGTCAATCTTCAGGGACAAACGAAAAATTTCTTACAGCCCGCAATCATCAGATCCATAGAGTATTCACCTGATGGGAAATTTCTGTTGATGGCAAACATAACACGTCCATATTCTTACCAGGTTCCTCTGAGTGCTTTTCCCTATACAACTTCTATATATGACGAAGAAGGGAAACTGATAAAAAAACTCCACGAAGCGCCACTGGCAGAAAATATTCCTGCCGGATTTGATGGAGTTCCCAAAGGACCGAGAGCATTCGGCTGGCGGGCTGATAAAGGATCTGTACTTTACTGGGTGGAAGCTCTTGACAATGGCAATCCGGCACAACAGGCAACAGTACGCGACATTGTCTATACACAGGCAGCACCTTTCAACCAATATCCTGTTAAACTTGCCGATTGTTATTTTCGCTTTAATTCGATTGTTTGGGGAGATGATAAAGTGGCAATCCTAACGGAACGCTGGTGGAAGACACGTTTTGAGAGAAGGTCTTTCATTAAACCTTCTAATGTAAATTTCAGGGTTAATCTATATGACCGCTATTATGAAGATGGCTATAGTGACCCTGGAGTAATCCTGACCCGAAGGAATGAATTTAACAGAGATGTACTACTGACTGAATTCAATTCGTTGAAAAGAATAAGCGATCCCGACAATGTTAATATTTTCACTATAAGCGATGGAGCATCTCCCGAAGGCGATCGTCCATTTCTTCAGAAATTCAACATTAAAACTAAGATTATGGATACCCTATTCCGATCAGCATCCCCATATTATGAACGTCCTGTATTTTTCAACAATGGGAAATTCATGATTAATAGCAGGGAATCAAGTGATTCGGTCGCAAATTATTACAGGATTAATCTGGAAGACAAAACTTATACTCCCTTAACTAAATTTACAGATCCATATCCTGAGCTAAAGGGGGTAAAGAAACAACAACTAAGCTATAAGCGTCTGGACGGAATAACACTTGGAGGAACCCTCTACCTGCCTGCAGGATTCAAAACAGGCGACCCTCCTCTTCCTGTATTGATATGGGCCTACCCCCGCGAATTCAAAACAATAGCTGCAGCCGGTCAGACGAAAGGCTCTCCGCATAAGTTCAGTACCATTGGTAAAGCTTCACCTATTTACTGGGTCAGCCGTGGATATGCAGTTCTCGACAATGCAGATATGCCGGTGGTCGGAGAAAGTAATACAGAACCCAATGATACCTTTGTGGAACAGATCAGGTACAATGCTGAAGCAGCAATTAATCATCTGGTGGATATGGGAGTTGCCGACAGGAAACGGATTGCAATTGGGGGGCATTCTTATGGTGCATTCATGACCGCTAATCTTTTAGCGCATACCGATCTCTTTGCGGCTGGTATCGCCCGGAGCGGGGCTTATAACCGCAGCCTTACTCCTTTTGGGTTCCAGGCTGAAGAACGTACTTTCTGGCAGGCACCTTCAGTTTATACCCGGATGTCGCCCTTTGCCTATGCAGATAAAATCAAAACACCTATTCTGCTAATCCATGGACAAGCGGATAATAATTCAGGAACATTTCCTATGCAAAGTGAGCGTTTTTATAGTGCTTTAAAAGGACATGGTGCTACCGCGCGTCTGGTTCTTCTACCCTCAGAATCACATGCATACCAGGCCAAAGAATCGCTGATGCATATGCTCTGGGAAATGGATAATTGGCTTGAGAAATATGTAAAGAATAAATAAATCTCATACCTAATTGTACATTTTAATTTATTTTAGCGAAAGATGTGACTAGCCGGAATACAGCTAATTGAACTTATTTAATTAAATCGTATGGATAGAGTCTCTAGTTTTACTGAGAAAATAAAAAACTCTTATACTAATCAGGGAGAGAGCATTTATTTAGGTGCCGGCTTGCTTGATGGTGATATTATTGCTGGTGCCGAAGTAAATCTTTCCTTAAAAATGATGAACCGTCACGGACTGATCGCCGGAGCGACGGGTACCGGAAAAACACGGACGCTTCAGTTGATTGCAGAACAACTTTCTGATGCCGGAGTTCCGGTTTTTATGCTGGATGTAAAAGGAGACCTCTCCGGACTGAATCAGGCAGGATTCAGTAATCCAAGAATTGAAGAAAGGGCAAGCGCATTAAATATCAGTTTTAATCCATCTGGCTTCCCTGTTGAGCTATATTCTCTTTCAGGAAAAAAGGGTGCTCAAATGCGCGCAAGCGTGCTTGAATTTGGCCCGGTTCTATTATCTAAAATTCTTGGATTAAATGAAACTCAGTCGGGAGTAATGGCTGTTATCTTCAAATATGCTGATGATAACAAGTTACAACTGGTTGACCTGAACGATCTGAAAAAAGTAATCTCGTATCTTTCCGGCGGACCGGGAGCTGCAGAAATTAAGGAAAGTTATGGCAGTATTTCAGGGTCTACCGCTGGAACAATCCTTAGAAAAATAGTTACTATTGAACAGCAGGGACTTTCGCAAATATTCGGAGAGAAATCTTTTGATATCCAGGATATGTTCAGCAGAATTGATGGGAAGGGTGTAATCAGCCTGCTTAACATTTCTGATGTTCAAAATCAACCGGTACTTTATTCAACCTTTCTGTTAAGCTTACTCGCAGAAATATTCAATACAATGCCGGAAGCTGGCGACATAGAAAAACCCAAGCTGATTTTCTTTTTTGATGAAGCACATCTTCTGTTCAAAGATTCCCAAAAAGCTTTTCTTGAACAGATTGAAACGATCATCCGCCTGATCCGTTCTAAAGGAGTAGGTGTATTCTTCTGCACCCAAAGTCCGATGGATATACCTGAAAGTGTGCTTGGGCAGCTCGGGAACAGGGTTCAGCATGCCCTCAGAGCCTTTACACCAAATGATGTTGAGGCACTGAAAAAAACAGTAAATACCTACCCAAGGTCAGAATTTTATGAAATAGACCGCGTTCTTACTTCGCTTGGTACAGGTCAGGCATTGATTACAGTACTTAATGAAAAAGGAATACCAACTGAAGTGGTTGCGACACATTTAATTCCGCCGAGAGCGGTTATGGGTCCTATGTCTGAAGCTGATTGCGATACCCTGATGCAATCCAGTTCTATTTATCAAAAGTACCAGGAAGTCATAGATCCTGTGAGCGCATATGATATTCTGACTCAGCGCATAAATGAAAAGATGGCAGCAGATGAAGAAGTGAAGGAGCAAAATATCGAAACAAGACCGGGTGCAAGAACCGAGAAAAGCACCTTCGAAAAGGTAATCAACGCTCCGATTACACGTCAAATCGGAACAGCCATTGTAAGAGGCTTGTTCGGAATGTTGACAGGCAAAAAGCCACGTACAAGATATTAAACACCTATAAATCCTTAACTTTGTAGACAAGGTTAAACCTTATAAGATCAAATTTACAATCAGATAACAGCATGAAACCTACTCTAGTGATCCTGGCAGCCGGAATGGCAAGCCGATATGGCAGTATGAAACAAACCGATGGATTCGGACCAAACGGAGAAACCATCATTGAATATTCTATATATGATGCAATAAAAGCTGGCTTTGGCAAAGTAATCTTCGTCATTAAGGAAGAATTTGCCGAGAATTTTAAAAGCATTTTCGAGCCTAAATTGAAGGGAAAGATTGAAACAGATTATGTTTTCCAGACTTTTGACCTGAAACCTTTCGGCATCGATATTGAAATTGAAAGAGCTAAACCATGGGGAACTGCTCATGCGGTTTTAGCTGCAAGAGATGTTGTAAAAGAACCTTTTTGCGTAATTAATGCAGATGATTTTTACGGTCGTGAATCTTACCAGAAAATGTGTGATTTTCTAAATGATGGAGTCTCTGACACTCAGTTTTCAATGATCGGATTCCAGATTGACAAAACACTTTCAGAACACGGGCATGTATCAAGAGGTGTGTGTGAAGTGGATGCAGATGGCAACCTGGCAGAGATTCATGAACGTATCAAAGTTTACTTTAAGCCCGATGAAGCCGGCAACAAAAATATCGTTTATGAAGAAGATGGCCGTGAATATCCTATAAGATCAAATTCTAGAGTATCAATGAACTTCTGGGGCTTTACACCAAAAATATTTGAATTGTCAGCAGATATGTTCAAAGACTTTGCCTTGTCAAATACAAACAATCCAAAAGCAGAGTTTTTCATACCGCTTGCTGCTGAAAAGCTGATAAGAGATCGTCAGGCGAGCTTTAAAGTGATCCCTACTCAAAACCAATGGTTTGGTGTAACCTATGCAGAGGATAAGCCAATTGTACAGGCATGTATTGACAAATTGGTTGCAGAGGGAGAGTATCCAGTTAATTTGTGGGCTTAAGAATATTTGTCCCCTTCCAAAATACGGAGGGGGCATTTTTTATTGGTCCTTACAGGTACTATCCTTCATCATACTCATCCCTCCGGCCATATTCGTCACCTTCTTAAACCCCTTTTGTGTAAGAATATAACTTGCCCTTGGACTTCTATGGCTTCGAGAGCAATAAACAATGATCTCTCTGTATTTATATGGAGCCAATAAAGCAATCTTTGCCTCAAGTTCCTGTATTGGCAGATTTATCGCATTTCTGAGTCTCCCTAAGCCCGGTTCTGCCCTCCCCTCAAATTCATCTTTTGTTCGAACATCGAGCAAAATCACTTGAGGATTCCTGCTGATGTAATTACAAATTTCAGAGGGATCTATAGTTTTAAAATTTATCGTAGACGTTTTCACCAGGGGCATTTGGCAATGGGGACATTTCCCCTTTGCGGAATAGACTTCCTTATCACAAGACTGGCCACAGGGAGTACAAGAGTATTCCTCCTTAGTCAGAAAAGCTCCTTCAGACGAAGTAAAACTAAGGCATACTATAGCAACGATCAGGCTTAGTATAAGATTTAAGTTCCTGGAGAAGATGTTTGACTTATTCATTTAGAACCAACTGTATACTAAAGATATACAATTAAAGTTAAGACAGGTTGTGGGATATAATTGAATTATAAGCCTTTACCTTTTTAATTAATGCACTATTAATCGCTACCGGTTATAAGTTGGGCATTAAGCTGTTCATCAATCCAACGGTTCCATTCATCCTGTTTAACTTTATTAGTACCATGATTGGTTTCCTGATCATATCGATGTTGTAATCGGTTCATCTCGCGATAGAATTCATGATATTCAAAGCTGACAATACCCTCATAATTATCAGGATTCAACTTCTCTGAAAGAAGCTTTGCTTTAAATCGTTCAGAAATTAATTTAACCAGATCAAAATGTCGCTGTTCGTGATTCAAACTATAAGTATTCTTTATGACAGGTAAAGCCCATGAATGACTTTTCACCATGTAAACTTTAAGAATTATTTGAACCTGAATGAGTCCTCCTTTAAGTTCACGCTGCATTTCGTAACCGAAAGATGGAAAAATAGCTGCCTGAAACCCGTTATTCTGAGGAGGCTTTGCCTGAAAGTCATCAAAGCTCAATAATCTGCCCTTTTGATAATAGACTGTATCTGTATCCTCTTCCTGATAGTTAAGAAATGAAAGATTCAGCCCTTTGGCTAACAAAATATTTGTCGCCGACTCCTTCTTCATCCAGTTATGGATATATGTTAAACTATTAGTAAGTACCTCTTGTAGAGCGGATTCGATATAATCCAAATTAGTAAATGAGCGGGTATATTTCAGGTTCATACTATAGGTAGTCAGAGGCTGGATTCCCCAATCTTTTTCTAACTCATATTGAACTTTCAAAGTTAAAATACCTGAGACATGAGTATTTTCATTATTTTCCCTGATCATACAATCCAGAATACGGATAGAAATTGGTCTTCCTTCGGTATCCCTGGACAATCCATTAATCAGAAAGTCAGAAAGTGCTTTTCTACTACCCCCACTGATATCTGAAGAATTGTTTATCAGTGTACCACTCCCGTCTTTATACCATAAAGAGGCAAACACCTGTCCCGAAGCACGCGTATCTATCACTTTTGCGATATAATAATCCCAGTTGGCAGTATGAACTTTCTCAGTCCTAAGCCTGATTGGTACAGGCTGAGCAAAACCCTTGTAAGAAGTAAACAGCATATTTACAAGCAGCAGGATGACAAAAAATGTCAGGTGGTTTTTCACGTTAAATGAACGCATTGAAATTAAGAATGTTGTTTGCTCGATGGACAATTGACACCCGATAGCTATCGGGTTGACAATGGACAGTTGAAATTTTTGAGGAAAGAAAAAATAGCCAACTTGTCTTGGTTCTTGACCAGATATCGGTTCTTGTTTCTCAATACACTATACTTTATACTAAAAAAGGCTGCTTCCCTACGGAAACAGCCTTTCTATTTAAGAAGAAATAGCTTACTTCTTATCGTCTTCTTTTACTTCTTCAAAGTCTACATCAGTGACATGATCACCGGAATCCTGAGCAGAAGCCTCACCCTGTGGAGCATCCTGAGCTGCCCCGGCTTCCTGAGAAGCTTTGTACATCTCTTCAGACGCTGCATTCCATGCAGTCTGAAGTTCAGCCTGAGCGGTGTCTATTGAAGCAAAGTCTTTAGCTGCATGAGCATCTTTCAATTTCTTCAGACCCTCTTCAATCGGTGTTTTCTTATCACTAGCTAATTTATCACCGTACTCTTTGAGTTGCTTCTCAGTAGAAAAGATCAATGCATCAGCAGCGTTAAGCTTATCGACTTCTTCACGTGCTTTCTTATCCGCTTCAGCATTTGCTTCAGCTTCATCTTTCATTTTCTTGATTTCTTCATCTGTCAAACCAGAAGAAGCCTCAATACGGATTTTCTGCTCTTTATTAGTTGCTTTATCCTTTGCAGCCACGTGTAAGATACCGTTTGCATCGATATCAAAAGTTACTTCGATCTGCGGAATACCACGTGGTGAAGGTGGAATACCATCCAGGTGGAAACGTCCGATTGTCCTGTTTTGATTAGCCATTGGGCGCTCACCCTGAAGGATATGAATCTCAACTGAAGGCTGGTTATCAGACGCGGTTGAAAATACTTCAGATTTCTTTGAAGGGATCGTTGTATTGGCCTCAATCAATTTAGTCATTACACCACCCATTGTTTCAATACCCAATGAAAGCGGAGTTACGTCAAGAAGCAATACATCTTTAACTTCTCCTGTCAAAACACCACCTTGTATTGCGGCACCGATTGCTACTACCTCATCCGGATTTACACCCTTTGAAGGCTCTTTTCCAAAGAATGCTTTAACTGCATCCTGAATTGCAGGAATACGCGTAGAACCACCCACCAATATAATTTCATCAATATCAGATGTACTTAAGCCAGCATTTTTAAGCGCTTTTTTACATGGCTCTATTGTACGTTTGATCAGGCTATCAGCCAATTGTTCGAACTTGGCACGGGTTAATGATTTAACAAGGTGCTTAGGCATACCATCACCGGCGGAGATATAAGGCAGGTTAATCTCTGTCTGAGCGGTACTTGATAACTCAATTTTAGCTTTCTCTGCTGCTTCTTTAAGACGTTGTAAAGCCATAGGATCTTTGCGAAGATCTATACCTTCATCACTCTTGAACTCATCAGCCATCCAGTCAATGATTACTGCATCAAAGTCATCACCACCAAGGTGAGTATCACCGTCGGTCGACTTAACTTCAAATACACCATCACCCAATTCAAGAACAGAAACATCATGTGTACCACCACCACAGTCGAACACTACAATCTTCATATCCTTATGTGCCTTATCAAGACCATAAGCCAATGCCGCAGCAGTTGGCTCATTAATGATACGCGATACTTTTAATCCTGCGATCTCACCAGCTTCCTTGGTTGCCTGACGCTGTGCATCATTAAAGTATGCAGGCACAGTAATTACCGCCTCATTTACCTCATGACCTAAAAAGTCTTCCGCAGTTTTCTTCATTTTTTGAAGAATCATTGCTGATATCTCCTGCGGAGTATATAAACGGTCATCAATTTTTACACGTGGGGTATTATTATCACCCTTTACAACCTGATATGGAACTCTTGTAATTTCATTTGTAACCTCACCGAAGCTATTACCCATAAATCTTTTGATTGAAGAAATAGTCTTAGTCGGGTTTGTGATCGCCTGACGTTTCGCCGGATCTCCTACCTTACGCTCTCCATTATCAACGAATGCTACAATTGAAGGGGTAGTACGCTTACCTTCACTGTTTGGAATAACTACAGGCTCATTACCCTCCATTACTGATACGCATGAATTTGTAGTTCCTAAGTCTATACCAATTATCTTTGCCATATATTAAATCTTAATTTGTTACAGTTTATTATTGTCTAATTATCAAGCCTTGTGCCAAATGATGCATAACCCGAATTGACAGTAATATATTCTCCTGGGCTGCAAAAACAGGGTTCTTAAAAATGACAGGATGGCAGTATTTAATTGATAGTTGACATTGATAATTGATATTGGGGAATAGGGAATAGGAAATGGAGAGTGGGGATTCGTGAGTAGCATAACTATTTACATCTTGTCTTGGTTCCTGGCTCTTGATACTTGATACTAACAAAAAAAGCTCCTTACGGAGCTCTCTTTTAGGTTAGTTATAATATTTTACTGTTGTGTTACTGTATAAATTACAGGTACCACATTTACTCCTGTTGCTTTACCTGCATATGCACCGCCTGCACCAATCAGGTAAGAAACGTTGAATTTATTTGTAGAGTTTGATCCGCTCCATGAACTGTTAGCTGCGGTAATAACTGTTGCTGCTGTTCCTCCGGAAGCAGGTAAAGTTACTGCTGAACCGTAGGTGATTCCGGTTGTATTACCATTATTAGTTGCTCCTACTGCTGAAGTGATCTTTACTGATCCCGGTGCTAGTGCAGCCGCACCTGTTACTGTTCCTGCAATGGCCTTAACTACATATCCTCTTGAACTGGTTACACTCACATGGTCGGTTGCTAATGCGGTGATACCATTGGTATACTTTGTCTCTGTATCAAAGTTCACATCCAGGGATGCAGGCTGAGTTACACTGAATGAAAGAACATCAGAAATGGTGATGTTCAGGTTCGCGGTTTGTGCGAATGATTGAGTACTTAATAAGGATACTGCTACTAATGCGAAAGTGATAATTATTTTTTTCATGTTCTTGTTTATGTCTTTTTGATTTTTTCAATGTTTGATAACAGATAGACAAATAACAGACCAAGTGCCAGAGAGGCTAAAAAGAGAGATTTTTGAGAAAAATGAGGAAATTAAATGGGAGATTTTTTCCCGAATGGGGAATGAGATACTCAGGAGTATATTGAATGCTGAGAGCTTGAGAGGGGGTTGGGAATAGGAAATCGATATAAAAGCAAATGGCAACCGGAGATGGCAATTGATATATAACAAAAAAGGCCTGCGTGTATCACGCAGGCCTTTCATCTATGAGATAAAATACTATTCTTCTTTTTTCTCTTCAATATCAGCAGGAGTTTCCTCAGTTGCTTCTTCAGCAGCATTTAATTCAACCGCAGGAGCTTCAACAGCCTCAGCGGTTTCAACTTCAGCAACCGGAGCCTCAACAACTTCTGCCTCTTCAGCAGCAACTGGCGCAGCTTTAGGAGCATCAGCAGATTTCTTAGCTTTTGAACCACGACGACGGGTCGTTTTCTTCTCGGCTGCTGCTGCATCACCACCTTTATAAACCTCGTTATAATCAACCAGTTCAATTATAGCCATAGATGCATTATCACCAAGACGATTACCCATTTTAAGGATACGGGTATAACCTCCGGGGCGGTTTGCAACTTTTGCAGCTACATCACGGAAAAGAATTGATACTACTTCCTTGTTTTGCAGGTAACTGAATACCGTACGACGTGAATGGGTAGTATCATCTTTAGATTTAGTGATGATTGGTTCAACATACACACGCAGAGCTTTTGCTTTAGCAAGTGTTGTTGTGATGCGCTTGTGTAGGATAAGCGAAGAAGCCATATTAGCCAGCATCGCTCTGCGGTGACTGTCTGTACGACTTAAATGGTTTACTTTTTTACCGTGTCTCATTTTTTGTTGGGTTTTGCACGTGCATACCGTCAATCAACCTTTCGGGATCGGGAATTATGCATTTCGCTTATAATTATTCTTCGTCTAATTTAAATTTGGACAGGTTCATACCAAAGGATAGTCCCTTAGATTTAACCAGATCCTGTATTTCTGTTAATGATTTTTTACCAAAATTTCTGAACTTAAGCATATCAGCAACATCGTAAGAAACCAGATCAGCCAATGAACGGATATCTGCTGCCTTTAAACAATTTAATGCACGAACAGAAAGATCCAGATCAACCAGTTCCATTTTAAGGATCTTGCGCATATGCAGGATTTCCTCATCCACTTCTTTGGTTTCTTCCTTAGCCTGTGATTCAAGCATAATATTCTCATCAGAGAATAACATGAAGTGATGAATCAAAATTTTGGCTGCTTCTTTCAATGCTTCTTCAGGATGGATAGATCCATCAGTAGCAATATCCAGAACTAACTTCTCATAATCTGTTTTCTGCTCAACACGGAAGTTTTCGATTGAATACTTCACATTTTTGATTGGAGTATAGATTGAATCGATTGCAATAACACCTAAAACAGCATCTGCATTCTTATTTTCTTCTGCAGCAACATAACCTCTACCTTTGTTAACTGTTAATTCGATCTCCAGTGTTACTGAAGTCTCCATGTTGCAGATAACCAAATCAGAATTAAGAACCTCAAAATTATTTGAGAACTTACTGATATCACCAGCTTTAAACTGATCGCTACCATTGATAATAACAAAAATCTTTTCGCTATCACCAGATTCACCGGTCTTTTTGAAACGTACCTGCTTTAAGTTCAGAATAATTTCAGTAACGTCTTCTACAACACCTTTAATTGTGGAGAACTCGTGAGATACTCCCGAAAAACGAACTGAGGTTATTGCAAAACCTTCAAGGGAAGATAAAAGAATTCTGCGTAATGCATTACCAATGGTAACACCGAAACCAGGCTCTAGGGGTCTGAATTCGAATGTTCCGTCGAAATCCGTAGATTTCTGCATGATAACTTTATCAGGTTTCTGAAATGCTAAAATTGCCATTTATCAAATTTGTTTATTGTTTATGGATGTGAGAAACGAGTGATAAGAAACGAGAGACGAGACATATATAGTCCCGCATCTCGTACCTCATATCTCATTTCTTATTTAGAGTACAACTCGACGATCAGATTTTCCTTGATATTTTCAGGAATCTCATCACGACTTGGATAGTTAAGGAATTTACCAGTTAAGGTATTTGCATCCCAATCTAACCAGCTGAACTTATTTATTGTTCTGGCAGCCACAGCATGTGTAATTGCTTCCAGCGATTTTGAACGTTCACGTACAGCGATTACATCACCTGCACGTAGGGAGTAAGATGCGATATTCACAACCTCTCCATTAACAGTGATGTGCTTGTGACCTACCAGTTGACGAGCAGCTGAGCGGGTTGGAGCAATCCCTAAACGGTAAACAGTATTATCAAGACGGGCTTCAAGAAATTTAAGGAGGTTATCTCCGGTGATTCCTTCTTTAGCAGATGCTTTGTGAAACAGGTTTTCGAAGTAACGTTCTAATACACCATAAGTGTATTTAACTTTTTGCTTCTCCATTAACTGAACTGCATATTCTGATTGCTTACCTCTTTTTCTAGAGGTACCATGCATTCCCGGAGGATAGTTTTTTCTCTCTAACGCCTTATCAGGACCGAAAATTGGTTCTCTGAATCTACGGGCAATCTTGGACTTGGGTCCGGTGTATCTAGCCATGTTTTTGTGTTTTTAAAGTATCTTCCCGGCTAATCCGGGAGAATCTTAGCTTTAAAAAAAAATATTAATTAATATGTGTTAAACTCTTCTTCTTTTTGGAGGACGGCAACCGTTGTGCGGAAGCGGAGTAATATCCTGAATAGTGGTTACTTCAATACCAGCAGTTTGCAAAGTACGAATAGCAGATTCACGACCTGAACCTGGTCCTTTAACATATACCTGAACCTTACGAAGTCCAAGATCATGTGCCACCTTAGCACAGTCACTAGCAGCCTGTCCGGCAGCATACGGTGTATTTTTCTTAGAACCTTTAAAACCCATTTTACCTGCTGAAGACCAGCTTATGGTTTGGCCCTGAAGGTTAGTCAGAGTAATGATGATATTGTTGAATGTAGCATTCACATGAGCTTCACCAACCGGCTCTACAATTACAATACGTTTTTTGGTAACTTTTTTAGTTTTTGCCATTTTATCAGATTTGAGAAACGAGAGGCGAGCTACAAAACGTAACCCCTTACGCGAATCTATTTCTTTGTTCTAATCATGAGTTCAAACACCGACATACTCTCGCATCTCGCTGCTTGTATCTCATCTCAATTATTATTTAGTTGCTTTCTTCTTGTTTGCTACAGTCTTACGTTTTCCTTTACGGGTACGTGAGTTGTTTTTGGTACGTTGACCACGAACAGGAAGTCCCTTACGGTGACGAAGCCCACGGTAACAGCCAATATCCATCAAACGCTTAATGTTCAACTGAACTTCCGAACGCAATGCACCCTCAACCTTGATCTCATCATTTATGAAACCACGTATTGCTGCTAACTGATCATCGGTCCAATCCTGTACTTTGATGTTTACATCAATTCCTGCATCTTTAAGGATCCTTTGTGCGGTTGCCC
>CAZGWG010000101.1:0-13064 GCA_964529165.1 uncultured Sphingobacterium sp. | reverse complement strand
AGAAGATGGTTATCTTCTTGCCTCTGTTACAGGAGGGGTGTCACCATACACTCTGGTCTGGAATGAGAATAAGAACTTAAATAGTCCTGAGATTAAAAATGCCAAATCCGGTAAATACTCTTTGTTGATTACAGATGCCAATGGTTGTTCCATAAAAGCAGAATCTGAAATTCTATATGGAAATTGTTTTCCAGTTGCTTTGGATGATAGTTTTAGAACAGAACAACATCTCCCTTTTATTGGGGATGTAGCTCCAAATGATTCTGATCCTAATAATGAAAAACTTACTTTCCTGAAATTGTCTGATCCTAAAAATGGGAAGATTGTTTTTAATCAGGATGGAAAATTCAGTTTTCAACCCGATAGTGGTTTTAATGGGCAAACTGATTTTTCTTATCAGATTTGTAATGTTAGTGGAAATTGTCAGACTGCAAAGGTGAGGATAACAGTGACACCTATTTCTCTGGTAAGTCTCACACCCGAAATTTCTTCAGTTAAGGAAGGGGATAAGGTTAGCATTACTGCCAGATTAAGGCAGGTATTTCCTGAAGATGTATTTATTACTCTGGAATACAGCGGAAAAGCAGACAAAGAAAAAGATTATTTAGTGCTGGATAATTATCAGGGCTTAAAAATACCTAAAGGATCATTTTCTACTAGCGATAAAGTTACTCTAGCCGTAGTAAATGATGCTTTTGAAGAAGGGAATGAAGATATAATCATAAAAATAAAATCTGTTTCAAATCCGGCAGTTAAAATAGGCAATGGGGCATTGGTATTGATTAATGATGTTTACCCGCCTCCCCCTATAAAAGATGTTCCTGGCGTAGAAATAGTTAATGATGATATAGTGATTGATCCACTTTTATCGCCTAATGATGATGGAATGGGAAATGAATATTTTACGATTAGAAATATTGAAAATTATCCTGATAACGAGGTGATTGTATTTAACAGATGGGGTAACGAATTATTCTATATGAAGGGCTATAACAGTACTGACCGAACTTTTAAAGGTTATGCAAATAAGGGCATGCTGGTAAATTCTGATGCACCTCTTGCAGATGGCGTCTATTTCTACATCGTTAATACTTTCGTAATGAAAGATGGAGTCAGGACTAAAAACATGAACAGAGGATATCTTATACTTAAACGATAATATCTTATCACACAAGCTTGTAAAATGTGTTGATTCCCCCCTTTTTCTGCTGTTCATTTCATTAAAATTTCGATATTTGAGACTTAAAACCCCATGATCATGTATAAATTAAAACTTGGTGCTATATTTTTTGCATTTGTAGCTTTATTTGCTGCCTGTAATCAGACTCAGAAAGATTCCGAGGCTCCTGCCAGCGACTCGCTTAAATCGGTGGCCACAGTACCGGTTGAATTACAAGACACATCTATTAACCAAGCTTATAAATGTTATTCGGAGCTGAAAGATGTTTTGGTTTCTTCAAATGCATCTGAGGCAAGAATTGCAGCAGCAGAACTTAGCGCCGCTTTGCTTAAGGTGAAAGGATCTGAAAACACAGCAGCTTTGGCTGATAAAATAGCCAAAAGTACTGAACTTCCGGATCAGCGTAGCAGTTTTACTACACTGAGTAATGAAGTGATTACATTGTTTAAGCAATCTGAGATTTCTTCAGGCAGTATATATGTTCAATATTGCCCAATGGCCAATGATGGAGAGGGTGGATATTGGCTTTCCTCTGAGAAGGAGATTATGAATCCTTATTATGGAGATGAGATGCTAAATTGTGGTGAGGTAAAAGAAATCCTGACAAAAAAACTTTAAACTTTTAAATTCAATTTCAAAATATTCTGCTTGCTTTTTAACTTATTGCATAATTTTCGAGTTTTTTAACAAAAATATTGCAAAAGCTTTCACGAAAATTAGGTCAAAAGCGCGCATAATTATTAGTTTTGTCAATCAACTATTAGAATTATATGTCAGAATCAGCATCCTTAAAAATAGGAGAACAAACTTACGAACTGCCAATCATTACTGGTACTGAAGGTGAAAAGGCCATTGATATTTCTAAACTACGGGACGCTAGTGGGTACATAACCCTCGATTCTGGATATAAAAATACAGGAGCAACCAAAAGTGCTATTACATTTTTGGACGGTGAAGATGGTATATTAAAATACAGAGGTTATGGTATTGAAGAGTTAGCAGAAAAATCTACTTTTATCGAAGTAGCTTATCTCTTAATTTATGGTGAATTGCCAAATCAGGCACAACTTGATGCCTTTCAGTCAAGTATATCAAGGCATACCCTGGTCCATGAGGATATGAAGAAATTTTTTGACGGTTTTCCGTCGAAATCTCATCCTATGGGACAGCTGTCGTCTTTGATTTGCTCACTTTCATCATTTTATCCTGAATCATTAAATGCCAAACAAACTCCGGAAGAGCAAAATCTGACTATTATAAAGTTATTTGCAAAAATGACTACAGTGGTTTCCTGGATTTATAAAAAATCACTCGGACATCCGAATATATATCCACAAAACAGTCTGGATTATGTAAGTAATTTTCTGAACATGACTTTCGGCCAGCGCACGGAACAGATTGAAATTGATCCGGTTGTTGTGAAAGCTATGAATGTATTATTCATTCTTCATGCTGATCATGAGCAAAACTGTTCAACATCCACTGTTCGAATGGTAGGTTCATCAGACTGTAATTTATATGCATCGATATCTGCAGGTATTTCAGCACTTTGGGGGCCTCTTCATGGTGGTGCTAACCAGGCGGTAATCGAGATGCTTGAAGAGATCAAGAACGATGGTGGTGATACAGATAAATGGATTAATAAAGCAAAAGATAAGAATGATGGCTTCCGCCTGATGGGATTCGGTCACCGTGTCTACAAAAATTTCGACCCTCGTGCGAAAATAATAAAAAAAGCATGTGATGAAATTCTTGATAAACTCGGTATTGATGATCCAGTTCTTGATATAGCAAAGAAGCTGGAAACAGCAGCTTTGAATGATCCATATTTTGTTGATCGTAAGCTATATCCTAATGTGGATTTCTATTCAGGAATCATTTACAGGGCTTTAGGCTTCCCAACTGATATGTTCACGGTGCTTTTTGCTTTAGGACGTTTACCTGGATGGATTGCTCAGTGGAAGGAAATGCGCGAGAATAAAGAGCCAATTGGAAGACCAAGACAAATATTTACCGGTGAAACTGTTCGTACATATGTAGACCTGAAAAACCGTTAAGAATAGGTTTAATTAAAAAAACTCCAAAGGATTTTTCCTTTGGAGTTTTTTAGTTTACAGAGTTTTCTCCACCAATTTGGAATTAATAATAAAAAACTCTCCACTATCAATTAATTACTTAATCCTACATCAATATTCCTGCAATGGTTGCAGAAAGATAAGATGCCAGAGTTCCACATATCAGTGCTCTCATCCCAAGTTTAGCTAAGTCCGTCCTTCTCTCAGGTGATAATTCGCCAATTCCTCCAACCTGAATAGCGATTGAACTGAAATTCGCAAACCCGCATAAGGCAAAACTGGTAATCAGAATAGTTTTAGGATCCAAAGTTGATTTAATTTTTGCCAGGTCGAGATAAGCTACGAATTCATTGATTACCATTTTAGTACCCATCAGGGAGCCTGCAATTTGAATATCCTTTCCCGGTACCCCCATTGCATACGCAAATATTGAAAACAGTGCCCCCAGAATTTGGTTTAAACTAAGAGTCTGTAAGTTAATACCAATAAAGGAAAGTGTTAATCCTAAGCTGTGAAGGCCAAAACCAATTTTCCCAAGAACAAAATCAACCAGCGCGATGATTGCAATAAACCCGATCAGCATGGCTACAACGTTTAAGCCTACTTTTAATCCATCACTTGCACCATGAGAAATAGCATCAACTAGATTTGCATTCGTTTTCTTTATTTCTAAAGAAACCTTTCCTTTTGTCTCCGAAATTTCTGTTTCAGGCCATACAATCTTCGAAATTACTAATGCGGCGGGGGCTGCCATTAAACTTGCAGCAATCAGATATTCTGCCGGCACACCAAGTGCAATATAAACTGCCATTACACCACCCGCTATACAGGCCATACTACCAGTCATTGAAGCTAATAATTCTGACATGGTCATTCCCTTTAAATAGGGTTTGATCATGATTTGTGCCTCAACCTGGCCAACAAATGCACTGGCAACGTTCGAAAGTGCTTCAGAACCAGAAACCCCCATTAATTTATAAACAATGTAGGCTATGAACTTTACGATGCGCTGCATAATTCCCAAATAATAGGCAACACTAACCAATACAGCTACAAAAATGATCGTAGGAATAATATTAAAGAAGAAGATAAATTCGTTACCATTCCCAAAAGCCTTGCTCATATTGGCGGTATTAACTAAAGGGCCGAATACAAAGGCTGCCCCGGCCTGCGAAAAATTTAGAATTTTTGTAACTGCGTCACCAAGCCAGGCGAAAATACTTTTACCAATCGGTATTTTAAGTATGAAAACTGCAAGAGAGATTTGTATAGCTAAACCGGAAAAAACCAGTTTATAATTAATTGCTTTTCTATTATTGGACATTAGAAAAGCAATTGTAAAGATTAATACAACGCCAATCAGTCCTGTAAATCTCTCCATAAGAATATTAAATTCTGATTAAAGGTGAAATTTAGAAATAAGAATTAGAATTAATGCTTTTTAAAGAAAATTACGAAGACTTTCTTCTTGAAAGTTCATCACGTATTTTTGCCGCCTTCTCATAGGCTTCATCAGCCAGGGCATCTTTTAACTTTATTTTCAACTCATCTTCCGTAAGTGAACTGAAATTGATAGGAGAGGAGGCTGTTTTTTCTTCTGCAGGTGCTTCTATGTTCTCTAGAAACACAAATTCATTACCCTCAATTACTATTCCTGCAGTAGCCAAAATAAACTCATACGAATAGATAGGGCAATCAAAACGTACAGCTAAAGCAATTGCATCCGATGTTCTGGCATCAATTTCAGAAGTTTTTTTACCATCTGAACAAATCAGTTTGGCAAAAAAGATTCCATCAACCAGATTGTAAATAATAACCTCTTGTATATTTATATTGTAAGAACCCGCTAGTGATTTAAATAAATCATGAGTTAGAGGACGACTTGGGGTCATCTTTTCAATCTCTATTGCAATAGCCTGGGCTTCAAAAGCCCCTATAATGATAGGAAGTCTTCTGCGGCCATTAATTTCTCCCAGAACAAGTGCATAAGCGCCTGACTGGGTTTGGCTATAAGAAAGGCCTACAATATCTAATTTTATCTTCTTCATTAAACTAGCTAAAAATCAAAGGAGCTAAAAATCATGCACCGATCAGGAATTTGCTTTATAAGTCTTGATTGCCTCTATAAGTTTAGGAACTACTTCAAATGCATCTCCAACAAT
Organism: uncultured Sphingobacterium sp.; assembly: GCA_964529165.1. Classification (GTDB taxonomy): domain Bacteria; phylum Bacteroidota; class Bacteroidia; order Sphingobacteriales; family Sphingobacteriaceae; genus Daejeonella. Next base: position 7,647 of record CAZGWG010000101.1, on the reverse strand, counting down.
TCCATAATCTGCAACCTTAAAAAAGGGCGCTTCAGGATCTTTGTTGATAACAACAATAGTCTTGGATGAACTAACTCCTGCCAGATGTTGTATTGCACCTGAAATACCAATAGCAATATAAAGATTAGGACTGACTGCGATACCCGTCTGTCCAACATGTTCCTCATGAGGACGCCATCCTGCATCAGAAACTGGTTTGGAACAGGCTGTTGCTGCTCCCAATACAGAGGCCAGTTCTTCTATCATTCCCCAATTCTCAGGCCCTTTCAATCCGCGACCTGCAGAGACAACCAGTTCTGCATCAGGCAGTGCGATTTTATCACTTGCTCTTACAATTTCGGTAATTATTGTACGGAAATCTGAATCTTTGAATTCAGGCGTAAAATCTTCAATCTTTCCTGAAGTTCCGCTTTCCTTGACCTGGTATGAATTTGGATTCAATGTGATAACTTTTATCGCGGAAATCAATTCTACAGTTGCAATTGCCTTCCCAGAAAAAGCGGTTTTTTTAATCGTAAACTTAGTATTCTCTATTTCAGGTAACTCAATAGCCGAATCGGCAAGTCCCGCCTGAAGTTTTACAGCTATACGGGGGGCAAGTCCCTTTGCGCTGAATGAATTTGATAGAACAATAACAGTTGAACCTTCTTTTTTTGCTGCTTCAGTAATGATTGATGCATAGGCCTGGTTAACAAAGGACTTTAACTTCTCATTAGATACATTAAGGACTTTTGAAGCACCATATTTTCCAATATTGTTAAGCTCATCCTGGCTTACATTTCCTATCGAAATAGCGATCAAATCTGTTTTTAACTGTTCTGCAATAGCAGAAGCATAAGAAACCACCTCAAAGATTGATTTCTTGAATTTGCCATCTGCATTCTCTACATATACTAAAACTGACATATTCTCTTCTTTATAGTCCTGATAGACTCAATGAATTTATTATAGTTTTAAATTACTTTGGATTTGGAATGTAACAGTTCCACCAATTTTTCGGTTTCATCAGCACCAAGCATAGTAACTGAACCACGTGGTGCAGGTATAGAATAAGATTTGAAATCAAGCAATTTTTCGACGGACAAAGCTTCAATTACTTCTAAAGGCTTTGTTCTAGCCGACATAATCCCACGCATATTTGGGATTTTAGGCTCAGCAACGCCTTCGGCACAGCTAGCAACAAAAGGGAATGATACTTTGAGCATTTCCTTACCACCTTCAATTTCACGTACAAGACTGGCTTGATTTCCATCAATATCCAATTTTTTGATTATTGAGACAGATGGGATATCCATAAACTCGCCAATCATTGAAGCTACTTGTGCGCCATTATAATCTATAGATTCTCTTCCGCTTAGGATAATTTCAAAGTCCCTCTCTTTCGCATATTCAGCAATCTGAGCTGCGACGAAATAAGCGTCCCGTGGGGCTGCATTAACCCTTACAGCATCATCCGCACCAATTGCCAGTGCTTTTCTTATGCTTGGTTCAGAACTGGCTTCTCCAACATGTATGACGGTCACAGTACCTTTTCCTCCTTCAGTTAGCTCGATAGCACGGGCCAGCGCAATTTCATCATAAGGATTCAAAATATATTGAACACCGGCTGTATTGAATTGGGTATTATCGCTGCTAAAAGTTACTTTTGTTGTGGTATCGGGAACATTACTGACACAAACTAATATTTTCATATAGATTTCTGTTTTTGCAAATCTACTCAAAAAAGCCAAATTAAAATGCATCATATCCGTTTACAAAAGCTTTTGGATTTTCTTAAAAATGAACCTGAAGATCCTTTTTTGAAATATGCACTTGCTACAGAGTATTTTAATGTTAATGATTATGAAAATGCTTTGACTTATTATGAAGATCTGATTACCAATCATCCTGATTATATTGGAACTTATTATCATCTTGGTAAATTGTATGAACTCATTAACAGAAAGCCTGAAGCAATAGAGATTTACAGAAAGGGAATGGAATTTGCCAGAAAGAAAGGGGATAGGCATGCTTTTTCTGAGTTACAGACAGTATTTAATTCTGCAACTGGTTCAGATTACGAAGACGACTAAATTTTATGCTCAGAAAACGTCAGCTTATTTTTCTTACTGATGTATTATGGTTTACCCTAACAGCATTTGGTGGAGCCCAGGCTCATATTGGAATGATGCTGAAGAATTTTGTCAAAAAACGTCAGTATATCTCTGAAAAAGAATTGCTTGAGCTTAATGCCCTGACTCAAATTCTGCCCGGCCCTTCTTCAACACAAACTCTGATAGGAATTGCCTACAAGGTTGGAGGACTTCCAATTGCCATAAGCACTTTTATTATCTGGATATTACCGTCAACAATTTTAATGTGCCTGGCGGTATTAAGCTATACGTTATTGGGACAAAAGGAAAAGTTTGCCCAGGTACTTCATTATGTTCAACCTGTAGCGGTTGGTATTGTAGCTTATGCTGCTTATTCTTTCGGTCAGAAGATTTTAAATTCAAGCATGTCAATCTGGCTGGCAGCGGGTTCATTATTTGCCACTTTACTCCTGCGTAATGCTTATGCTTTTCCAATCCTGATTTTGATTGGTGGTATTGTTTCATCAAGTATTAATAAGGAAGCAGAAGAGAATGACTTAAGAGTGAGGTTATTCTCAAATATAAATCCTAAAAAGATTGCCTATTTTATAGGTGTTCTGCTCTTATTTGCGGGCTTAGGTGCTTTAATTAACCGTACATCTCCCTTCAGTTTACCGATAAGGATGTTTGAGAACTTTTATCGTAACGGGATCATGATTTTTGGTGGCGGACAGGTTCTGGTGCCTTTTATGTATACTGAGTTTGTGGAGATGAAGAATTATCTGAGCTCTGATCAATTCCTCTCAGGATATGCCTTTCAGCAAGCATTGCCAGGACCGACCTTCTCGTTTACCTCCTTTGTAGGAGGTATGACTATGAAAAATTCTGGCGCCAGTGTTTATGGTCAGATTATGGGTAGTATAATTGCGGTACTAGGAATAAATCTTCCAGGCCTAATATTGATATTATTTATCGTCCCTTTCTGGAATGATCTTAAAAAAATCACAAGAATAAAGAACTCATTATCGGGTATAAATGCAGTTTCTGTAGGATTTATGGGAGCCGCAATTTTGTTGTTGATTAAGCCTGTGGGAATAAACTATCTTTCCGTCAGCCTGATTATAATAACGTTTCTTCTGCTGGCATTTACAAAAATCAGAACACCGCTGATCATTTTAGCAGCGGTATTATTGGGGCTGTTTATTTAACGAGCTTATTTTAAGCTATTCCGTTAAAATGGAGGTTCATCATCCATGTCATCCATTCTCGAAGGACGAATGATAAAGTTATTAGGCTTCTCAAAATCCTGAGAGGGACTGATGCCGGCAAATGGATTAGGGTTATTTGCTGACGCATTACTGAAATCTTCTTCCAGGTCCACAAATTTTACATATTTCCCCACAAATCTTAATGGAACAGTTCCTGTTTCCCCATTTCTATGTTTAGCCACGATCACTTCACCAATTCCAATAGTTGAACGTCCCTCCTCATCTTCAGTTAATCCGTAATATTCCGGCCGGTAAAGAAATAAAACCATATCAGCATCCTGTTCAATAGATCCTGATTCACGGAGATCCGAAAGCATAGGCTTTTTGCCACCACCTGGCCTGTTTTCTACAGCCCTGCTAAGCTGCGATAAGGCGATAACAGGAACATTAAGTTCTTTGGCTACAGATTTAAGTGCTCTTGATATACTACCAATCTCCTGTTCACGATTCCCGCTTTTACCATCGCTTTTACCATGCATCAATTGCAGGTAATCAATAATGATCATCTGAATGTCATATTGCGCTTTTAGTCGTCTGCATTTTGCCCTGAACTCAAAAATATTCAATGCTGGGGTATCGTCAATAAATAATGGAGCTTCAGTAAGTGTTCCAATCTTGGAGTGAAGTTTTTGCCACTCCCATTCCGCTAAATGACCTTTTCTGATTTTTTCCTGTTCGATTTCAGTCTCTCCTGATATCAGACGATTTACCAATTGAACAGATGACATTTCAAGTGAGAAAAATACAACAGGTTTATTAAACTGAACTGCTGCATTGCGGGCGCAACTCAATACAAAGGCTGTTTTTCCCATTGCAGGCCTTGCAGCAACAATTACAAGGTCAGAAGGCTGCCATCCTGAAGTGATACGGTCGAGAGCTGTGAATCCTGATGGGACACCAGTTAGCCCATCAACTTTGTCTTTGATCTTCTCCAGATTATCCAGTGATTCTCTGATAATGTCATCCATCTTTCTGGAGTCCCTCCTTAAGTTGTTCTGGGCAATATCAAACAGATTTTTTTCAGCATGATCCAGCAGATCAAAGATATCGGTGGTGTCCTCATAGGCATTACTGATGATTTCAGTAGAAATTCTGATCAACTCCCGCTGAATAAACTTTTGGGAGATTATTCTTGCATGATATTCAATATTTGCTGCTGATGCGACACGGTTGGTGAGTTCAGTGATATAATATGCTCCACCAATCATCTCTAAATCGCCCTGCTGACGTAACTGAGCAGTGACGGTTAATATATCAATCGGGGAAGATCTCTGGAAAAGAGCCTGAATGGCTTCAAATATTTTTTGATGACTATCTTTATAAAAAACATCAGGTTTTAATATATCAATAACAGCAGAAAGTGCGTCCTTTTCAAGCATCAATGCACCTAAAACTGCCTCTTCTAAATCCAAAGCCTGAGGAGGTAATTTCCCCAGTCCGCTTGCTATTGTACTCAACCTGTTACGGCGCTCGGTTGAAAATGTATTTTTGTTACTTTTATTAAATTCCTGATCCTTTTCTAAACTCATAACAACAAAAGTATACAAAAATTGGAGCGGAATTTTTTTAGTTTTTCACACCGAATTTTTTTAGCAATTAACACTATTTGCTTTAAGCGGTCCAAATCACTTTTTTATTAACATAAATTGTTTAAAAATTATTGAAATTCTAATAAATCTGCTCTGAAATTAATAAATGGCAATTGTTAATAACTTTTTCGTATGTTAATAAACTTCAATTTAATTCGAAAAAAATAAGTCATTTATACGAAAATGGAAATAATATCTAACTTCGTTGCTTACTATATTCTATAGAAATGAACACTAACTCTTTTAAAAGAAGACGGGACAATGAAAGCCACGAGTCCAACCAAATGGTATTCGGAATCAGGGCTATTATCGAGGCAGTAAAGAGTGGAAAGGAAATTGAGAATCTTTACCTTCAGAGAGGGTTAAGTGGTGGTATAATTTTAGAACTTCGGACTTTAATAAATGAGAGGGAGATCGGCTTTCAATTGGTACCTGTTGAGAAATTAAACCGATTGACATCAAAGAATCATCAGGGGGCTGTTGCATTCATTTCTCCAATAAGCTATGATAAAATTGAGAATATAATACCTTCAGTTTACGAGAAAGGGGAGGTACCGCTTGTATTAATACTGGATGGAATTACCGATGTTAGAAATTTCGGTGCTATCGCAAGAACTGCAGAATGTGCAGGTGTACATGCCCTGATTGTTCCTGCAAAAGGATCTGCACAAATCAATCCGGATGCGATAAAGACTTCTGCAGGTGCATTATACAAGATACCAGTATGCCGCCATGATAGCTTGTTCAAAACAGCTAAGTTTTTGCAGGAATCTGGTTTGCAGCTTGTTGCGTGTACCGAAAAAACGAATGATTATTTGTATCAGCCTGATTACACTGTGCCTACTGCAATTATCATGGGCTCGGAAGAAAGTGGTATCTCTACTGAGCTTATTCGAATAGCTGATCATCTGGCAAAAATACCTATGTATGGAGAGATTGAGTCTTTAAATGTTTCGGTTTCAGCGGGTATTTTGCTTTATGAAGCTGTCCGACAAAAGCTGGCTCTCAAATAAATTCTGCTCCAAACCGCTGTTTTACATCGCCAACAATTTGTTTTATTTCCTGTTCCTGACTCCTTGGGCAGATAAGCAGTGTATTATTATCTTCGACAACGATAAAATCATGCAAACCTTGCATAATCACTAGTTTACCTTTTGGTACGTTGACCATACAATTTGATGAATCATACATGATTACCGTTTCAGACGGAATGACAGCATTTCCTACATAATCTTTTTCCGAAAGATCATAAACAGATGCCCACGTTCCTAGATCTGACCATCCGAATTCTGAAGGCAGAACATAAACATTATCAGCCTTTTCCATTATCCCATAATCAATAGATATATTGGTGCACTGGGAAAATGCAGCATGAACAAATTCCTGCTCCTTCTGTGTATTATAAATAGTTTCCCCTTCTTTGAAGATATCATTCATCTCAGGCAGATAATCTTTAAAGGCTTCTAGGATACTTTTTACCGACCATACAAAGATTCCTGCATTCCATAAAAAATCACCACTCTGTACGAAGGTTTTAGCTAATTCGATATTGGGTTTTTCTGTAAATGTTTTAACCATGAAAAAATCATCGGCCATTTTTTGGGTATTATATTGTATGTAACCATAACCGGTATCTGGTCTTGAAGGCTTAATTCCAAGGGAAATAAGGCAGTCATGCTTTGAGGCGGTTTCCAATGATTTAGTTATGCACTTATTGAATTCTTCAGAATCCAGAATCAAGTGATCGGAAGGAGCAACAACAATAGAAGCTTCGGGGTTTAGTTTGAGGATTTTATGACTTCCATACGCAATGCATGGAGCAGTATTACGCATTATTGGTTCTGCTAATATCTGTGAACGATCTAAATCCGGAATTTGCTCTGTAACTAGCTGGATATAGGATTCATTTGTAAGAATGAATATATTCTCTTTAGGTACAATCTTTAAAAAACGATCGTAAGTTTGCTGGATTAGAGTTTTCCCCGAACCCAATATATCTATAAACTGCTTTGGATGGGCGGTGCGACTTATTGGCCAAAATCTGCTGCCAATTCCTCCAGCCATAATCAGGGCATAATAATTTTTCATAGTTGTTAAATGCTTTTAAATGATGCCTTCTTTCAAAAGATCATGAAGATGTACAATACCTTCAAATTTTGTATCTGTTCCTACAAGTATTTGGGTAATATTATTTTCCCTTAAAATTTCGAGTGCATTAACTGCGAGCTCGTTTTTATCAATGAATTTCGGAGAGCTTGTCATAATGTCTGCTGCAGTTAATCCCTCAATGGTACTGTTTTTATTCAGCATTCTTCGAATATCGCCATCAGTAATAATGCCACGCAATATCCCTTGGTCAACTACGGCCACTACACCCAAACGGTTCTTTGTGATTTCAATTATCACCTCCTTGACACTGGCATCAGGTGATACCATTGGTTTTTCATTCTGAGCCGCAAGGTCAGCTACCTTAAGATAAAGTCGTTTTCCTAATGAGCCCCCTGGGTGATATTTAGCAAAATCAGCACTGCTGAATTCACGACATTCCAGTAAGCTTACTGCCAATGCGTCACCCATCGCCAATTGGGCAGTTGTACTACTAGTTGGAGCCAGATTATGAGGACAAGCTTCGTGTTCAACCGAGGTGTCAAGAATCCAATCGGATTGCCTGGCAAGAAAAGAATTTTTATCTCCTACCATTCCAACAAGTTTGTTCCC
>CAZGWG010000100.1:0-13136 GCA_964529165.1 uncultured Sphingobacterium sp. | reverse complement strand
GGAAACCTTGGTATCAAGATTCTGGAAGGATTCGGACTTACCGAAACCTCTCCGGTTATGTCGGTTACAGAATATCATCGTCAGGTATATGGAACTGTAGGCCGTATTATTCCTGGAATTGAAGTAGCCATACAGGATGTTGAGAGCAAGAAAATATTGACTATTCAAACTCATAATACTTTTAATGAAGATTTTGAATGTCCTGAAGGTGAAATTATTGTAAGAGGGCATTGCGTAATGAAAGGCTACTGGAATAAACCGCAGGAAACCGCTGAGGTTATTGACCAGGATGGCTGGTTCCATACCGGAGATATTGGCCGCTACTATAAAGGCAATCTGCAGATTACTGACCGGATAAAGAATATGCTGGTTAATGCTTACGGCAAAAACATCTATCCTACCCCTGTTGAAAATACGTATTTAAAAAGTTCTAAGATTGAACAGATTTTTTTGATTGGCGACAAACGGGAATATGTTACTGCTATACTTATACCTTCAAAAGAGGTCCTGCAAGAAACTTTTCATTTGAATGAAGAGTTTTTCCAGGAAAAGGACTCTTTTATCAGGGATCAAAAAATTCTGGACTGGCTGAACGAGGATATCCGTAAATATTCTACTGAACTTGCAAAATTTGAAAGAATGAGGTCCTTCCTGGTTAAACGTAATCCATTCAGTATTGAAGAGGGCGAGATTACCCCTACAATGAAGGCCAAACGTAAGGTTATCGAGAATAAATATTCCGAGGATATCAGTGAGATGTATTTGCAGGATACTGAAGCTGATTAAAAAGAGGCAAAATTATAGCACCAGGAGCAAATACATTCAATGCTCACCGGAATTTGCTCCATTTGATCTTTGTTTTTCACCATACAAAGCTTCGATAGCATAATTGCGCTGAAAATCCTATTTTTGCAGAAATTCTAAATAAATGAGTATCGGATTATCTGAACAGGAGATTATACGCCGGGAAGCCCTGGCAGAATTACGTAAACTGGGAATTGACCCATATCCCCCTGAAGCCTTTGAAGTAAATGTCAATGCTTTAGACATAAAAAACAATTACGAGCGGGATAAGACTTCTTACAAGAACATCCGATTTGCCGGCAGAATTATGAGCAGGAGAATAATGGGAAGTGCTTCATTTGCCGAACTACAGGATTCTACAGGCAGAATACAGGCTTATATCAATCGGGATGAGATCTGCCCCGGTGAAGATAAAACACTCTACAATACCGTATTCAAAAAATTGCTTGATATTGGAGATTTTGTGGGTGTCAGTGGATACGTTTTCACCACCAAGACAGGGGAAATTTCAATTCATGTAAGTGAAATGAAGCTACTTTCCAAATCATTAAAACCACTTCCGGTTGTAAAGCGCGACGATGACGGTAATATTTACGATGGCTTTACTGATCCGGAAAACCGGTACAGACAGCGTTATGTTGACCTGACGGTTAACCCGGATTACAAGCAGATCTTTATTAAACGATCAAAAGTGATCAATACCATGCGCTCCTATTTTGATGATCATGGATGGATGGAAGTGGAGACACCTATTCTTCAACCGATACATGGTGGAGCAGCCGCACGTCCTTTCAATACCCATCATAATACATTAGACATGCCGCTTTACCTGCGAATTGCGAATGAGCTCTATCTAAAGAGACTAATTGTTGCAGGCTTCGATGGGGTTTATGAGTTTGGCAAAATGTTCAGGAATGAAGGAATGGACCGCACCCATAATCCGGAGTTCACATCTATGGAAATTTATGTTGCGTACAAAGATTATATCTGGATGATGGCTATGGTGGAAGAATGTCTTGAAAAGGTCGCACTTGCTATCCATGGTAAATCCACCATTAAGGTAGCAGAGCATGAGATTGATTTTGCAGGTCCTTATGAAAAGCTCTCTATGTACGAATCCATTCAAAAATTTACAGGGATTGATGTTTCGGCTATGAATGAGGATGAATTACGCCTTACCTGTAAGAAGCTGAATATTGAAATTGATGCTACCATGGGGAGAGGAAAACTGATTGACGAAATTTTTAGCGAAAAGGTCGAAGAGCACCTGATACAGCCGACATATATTACAGACTATCCAATAGAAATGACTCCGCTTGCAAAGAAACACCGTAGTCAGGAAGGGCTTGTAGAGCGTTTCGAACTGTTTGTTATGGGCAAGGAAATTGCCAATGCATATACTGAGCTAAATGATCCTATCGATCAGAGGGAGCGCTTTGAAGAGCAGCTTTTACTTGCGGGAAGAGGAGATGAAGAAGCAATGGCTATGGATGACGATTTTCTGAGAGCATTAGAATATGGTATGCCTCCGACCTCCGGGCTTGGTATTGGAATCGATCGCCTGGTTATGCTGATGACTGACCAAAGCACCATTCAGGAGGTCTTGTTTTTCCCTCAGATGAGACCAGAAAAAAAAGCAAAAATTTCATCTTCCGAGGATTTTATTGCTATTGGAATACCGTCTGAATGGGTTCCCGTATTGAATAAAATGGGCTTTAAAACTGTTGATGAACTAAAAGCAGGAAATCCTAACAAGGTATTTAATGATCTTGGAGGAATGCGAAAAAAAATGAAATTGGAAATTGCGATGCCTACAAAAGAAAGCGTAATGGAATGGTTTAGTTAACACAAACATAACATAAATATAAAGGCCGCTTTGCTTTAGTGCAGAGCGGCCTTTGTTATTTTTGTATTAAACTAATTAATAAGAATATTATGAAAAATTCAAGTCTGGAAATCACTGAACAGGAATACCTGATCAAATTGAACAAAGAAGATTTTGATCTTTCCTTTATCCACCAACTCCTGAAGCGGATTCAATCGGAACAATATTTCTTTAATTCCAAGAAGAACTATGATGAACATGAATTTGTTGGGAGCCCACTTTGTTGCAGCGACTTCTCAATACGCTTTGACAATTTGAGAGATAAGTAAACGATCAAAAGGATTGACGGTAGTTGCGTTGCTGTACTGTACGATCCATTTGCCCCATCTGATCCTTCATCATTTTTATCTGCTCAGCAAGCAATTTATTCTTATCGGCCTTCTTGGCCTCCTGCAGATAAATAGTTGCCTCACGTTTATTTCTTTTAGCCATCGCAATACCGGCCAGACTTAACTTGGCCAGGGCGATGTTATGATCCATTGTCATACCTAAACTTATTGCTCTCTTGAAATATTTTTCAGACTGCAATGGTGCTTTACGCGATTCGATCAAACCAATAAGCAAATTATAATAACCATGCTGTCCTTTGAATAGCTCTGTTTCATAATTTTTTATTCCCTTAAGCCATTCACCGGCTTTATCCATGTCATCCTTACGCAGAAAGTACTGCGCAATCAACATCTTCTCATGATAAAAGAAAGTTACTGCTACAAGAATGGAGACGAAAACTAAAGGTATCCCCCATCCCCAATAACTAAAAACCATTAATGTTACCGATGCACCCAATAGTATAGCTGCAATTATCAATCTGATGAAATTAGGCATTGTCTTCTTATCTGTTAAATTTGTTGCAAATATCCGTTTATTTGAGCGTTTAACCAATATCTATCTGAGAAATTATGGCATTAAAACTTGAGGAAAGCTGGAAGGAAGTTCTTGGAGCTGAATTTGAGAAAGAGTACATGATAAAACTTCGTTCCTTTCTCCAGAGTCAGCAGCAACAAAAAAGAATTATATATCCAGCAAATGGATTAATATTTAATGCTTTTGCACATACACCATTTAATAAGGTAAAGGTTGTAATAATTGGCCAGGACCCATATCATGGAGCTAATCAGGCACATGGATTATCCTTTTCAGTACAAAAGGGAGTTCCAATTCCACCATCACTTCAAAATATTTTCAAAGAACTGCAAGCTGAATACAATGATTTTCAATTCCCAAAACATGGTGACCTGAGTTCCTGGGCAGATCAGGGAGTATTATTACTGAATGCGACCTTAACAGTTGAAGCTTCAAAAGCAGGATCGCATCAAAATCAAGGATGGGAAAAATTTACAGATCAGGTGATTCAATTACTCTCAGCGCAAAGGGAAGGTATCGTCTTTTTGCTATGGGGAAGATATGCCCAGGCAAAAGCGGGACTAATTGACCATAATAAACATCAGGTATTAATGGCAGCGCATCCCTCACCCTTTTCAGCATATAACGGATTCTTTGGTTGTAATCATTTCATCAAAACCAATGAATATCTCGAGAAGAATGGTGGGAAGGGGATTGATTGGTGTAAATTAGAAAATGAGCAAATTAGCAAATGAGTAAATTAGCAGATTTAGGAGTCTTGCCCATTTGCTAATCTCCTAATTATCTAATTTGCTGATTAATACTCCAAAGGCACCGCTGGTTCCTTCTTATTCGTCGACATAATCATCATTGTTTGAAAGGTTTTAACCACACTGATTTTACTAATTTTATCCATAATCAGGCGTTCGTATGATTTGATATCCTTAACATAGGCCTTGAGCAGAAAATCGCACTGGCCAGTAACATGATGACATTCAGTGATCTCCTTGATTGCTTCAATCTCCTCAAGAAAGACCTGAATAGTATTATTCTTATGAAAATCTAGCTGAATTTGAATAAAGGTTTTAATCCCTAAACCAAGCAATTCTTCGTCAACAAGTGCATGATAGCTCTTGATATAGTGAGCCTGCTCCAGTTTTCTGACACGCTCTAATGTCGGAGCCGGGGACAGACCTACTTCATGAGAAAGCTGCAAATTGGTAATCCTGCCATTCTCCTGAAGAATCTTTAGAATTCTAAGATCTATTTTATCCAGTTCTATTGCCATATTAAATACAAAAGTAAAGTATAAAAAGGACTCGCAAAATTTTATTTCAAAAAATGCCTCTAAAATGACCATATATTTTACAGATAATTTTTAGGTTAATCTAAATAAAATATTAGATTTGTTTAATCCAATATACTTATGCACTCATTTACAGAAGAAAATTATCTAAAAGCTATCTATCACCTGAGTGAGGGTAACCTGACGGCAGTCAGCACCAACCAGATAGCCGAAATGACGAATACAAAGGCTGCATCAGTTACCGACATGCTTAAAAAACTTGCTGAAAAGAAACTGATTAATTATATAAAATATCAGGGAGTTACCCTAACCGAAACCGGAATTAAGGCGGCTGTTAATATCATAAGGAAACACCGTTTATGGGAGGTCTTTCTCGTGGAGAAACTTGGATTTAAATGGGACGAAGTACATGATATTGCTGAAGAACTTGAACATATCAATTCCGAAACACTGATTAACCGTCTGGATGATTTTCTTGGCAACCCTGCCGCCGACCCACATGGTGACCCAATCCCCGATAGATCAGGAATGATTAAACATAAAAAACTAGTTAAAATTTCAGATATGAAGGCGGGTGAAAGCGGTACAGTTTCAGGAGTAAGCGAACACAGTTCGGTATTCCTCAAACTTCTTGAAAAGCTGGGATTAACCTTAGGCACAAAAATAATTATCTCCGAGCTGATTGAATTTGATGGATCAATTATGCTTACAATAAATCAAAAAACAGAGCGGACAATCAGTCGTGAGGTGGCAAAAAATATACTGGTTATTTTATGAGTACAAAGAATGAAGAATCTCTCAGTGAGGTCCACGGCTCAGTAATTACCTCAGGTAAAACAGGATGGCGTAAGCTGATGGCATTTATCGGTCCTGCTTACCTCGTGAGTGTTGGTTATATGGACCCTGGTAACTGGGCAACTGATATCGCAGGTGGAAGCCAATTTGGATATAAACTGATCTGGGTTTTACTGATGTCAAATCTGATGGCATTATTGCTTCAATCTCTCAGCGCCCGTCTGGGAATAGTCCGGGGACTCGACCTCGCACAGGCCTCCCGGAATACTTACCCTTCGTATATCAATTTCCCGCTTTATGTTCTGGCACAAATAGCCATTATTGCCTGCGATCTGGCAGAGATTATTGGTATGGCCATCGGTTTAAATCTGCTTTTTGGCCTTCCCCTGATATGGGGGGTATCCATAACTATTCTGGATACTTTTCTGCTCCTTTTCCTAATGAATAAGGGAATGCGTATGATGGAAGTTTTCATTGTATCTATGGTATTTATAGTAGGGATTTCTTTTTTAACAGAAATGTTTATTGTTGAGCCTCTGATTGGCGAAGTACTGAGTGGTTTTGAGCCTTCATTCCTTTCTGGTAATGCACTTTATATTGCTATTGGTATCATTGGAGCAACGGTAATGCCGCATAACCTGTACCTCCATTCATCTTTGGTACAAACAAGAAAAATTGAGCGTACGGCAAAAGGAATAAAAGACTCATTAAAGTATAATCTGATCGATACAACTATTGCCTTGAACCTTGCATTCTTTGTGAATGCAGCAATTCTGATACTGGCGGCGACTGCCTTTTATAAAAACGGTTTGTTTGAAGTTGCAGAAATCCAGGATGCTTATAAATTACTCGACAACATTTTCGGATCGGTAGCTCCTACCCTATTTGCTATTGCATTAATTGCATCCGGCCAGAGCTCAACAATAACTGGAACACTGGCAGGACAGATTGTTATGGAGGGTCACCTGAATCTGAGAATTCAACCCTGGATCAGACGATTGCTGACACGTTTACTTGCAATTATCCCGGCATTCTGTACTATAATTTTCTTTGGAGAAGAAGCATTGGGTGGTTTACTTATTTTAAGTCAGGTAGCTCTCAGTTTACAACTGGGTTTTGCAGTGATTCCATTGATACACTTCAATTCTGACCGGGAAAAGATGAAGGAATATACAATCAAAACATGGGTTAAAATCTTGGCCTGGTTATCAGCATTGATCATTGTAAGTCTGAATGTCCAGCTTGTCATTGAGGAAATTGGCACCTGGCTTAATACCACAACTATCAGCATCTGGTGGATCTATTTACTGGTAATTCCAATCGCTATAGTAATCGGCCTTCTGTTACTCTATGTATTCCTGATGCCTTTTTTCAGGAAGCATGAACGCATATTATCCAATGTTCCGCATGGTAAAGCACTTGAAATAGGCGAATTTGAGCGGGTGGAGTATAAAAAAATCGGCATCACAGTTGATTTTTAAAAAAAAAAAAAAAATACGTTCCGCCATGCCTTGATTCAGGGAGGTAAAAATGCAGAATACTATCTTATTCACATTGTTGAAACTGCTGCTGCCAGATTCCATGGAGAGAAGGTTCTAGACCATGAGACTCAAAGTGACACTGACAATCTGGAAAAATATCAGCAAAATCTAAAGGACATGGGCTATCAAGCACATATTGAAATCGGTTATGGAACTGCTGCTAAATCCATATCTGAACTAGTAAAAGCAAAAAATTTGGATCTGCTTGTTATGGGTGCTCATGGACATAAGGGCATTAGCGATCTGATCTTTGGAACCACAGTTGATACAGTCCGTCATAATGTTGATATTCCGATTATGATTATTAAATAGAAGGAAATGGGGAATAGGAAATGGAGGGGACTAATTATTAGCTATTTTTCCTAGCAAATCAAACATAAGGCGGGGTGAAAGGAATCCATCATACTGGTATATAATCTCATTCTTTATATTAAGAACTGTTAATGTCGGATAAGAGATTTGATTTTTGATCATCCCAAGTTCACTGGCAAGTTCATGTACTCCTGTTTTATTTATAAAGCTTCTGCCAGCAAAAAATATCTCATTCTTATCTTCTGCATCAAGGAATAAAGTATAAAATTTCTCATTTAATAATTTAGCCACCTGAACGTTCTTAGTCATCGTATTTTTCATTGCATGGCAATATTTGCACCAGCCTGTCATGATCAGAATCACAATAGGCCTAGGTGCTTTGTCCTGTAAAGCCTTGATCTCTTTAAACTTAACAATACGGTTTTGTGCAGGCAGACCTTTACAGCAGATCATAAAGATGAAAAATGCAATGATTATCCTGAGCATTTCATTTAATGTTTAAGCGGACGCCCAGAAATCCCCTTATCCCCTGGTTGGGAGCATAAACATAGCCAGGGTCAAATGTTAATGCGTATGGGTTCCCAGGGCCCGGGATAACACTTCCGGAAGCATTAGTTTGAACTTCCTTATCAAAAGGATCATGGCTTCGTGCAATTAAAAACGGTTCATTCTTACCGGGAGTCCAATTCAGTAAATTTTTCACCCCAGCATAAAGCTCAATTTTTTTAAGGCCAGTGTAGGTGAACTGAATGTTCTGAAGGCTCCATACAGGTGATTCTCCAGTTCTGGGATCTAAATTACTTATTCGTGGCAACAGCATTGGTCCATAAACATTTCCAGTATAATCCAATCCAAGTTTCAAATTCTCAAGTTTATAAGAAATCCCCCATGTACCTGTCCATTTTTCATTTAAAAATGGTCTTATCCTTTGACCTGCCGTCTCATTTTTAGAAAACACATCCAGGAGAGAAGCACCTGCAATAACTTTCAGGCCGTTTGTAAAATCCATATCAAAATTAACACTCAAGCCGCGCGACACAGCATATCCCTCCAAATTACTGTAAATGATCTGATTGGGATTACTCAAATAATCGGGAATTATCTGATTGTTAAAGTGTGTATACCATGCAGAGGCATCTATACTGATAAAGTTCCCGCTATCAAAAAAGATCTTTTTGATAAAATTCAGATTTGCGTTATAACTTCTTTCCGGTTTCAACTTTTCTGTTACCACGACTTCCCTTGAGCCTGTAAGAGCAGCATGTTCCTCTGTAAACAAGCTTACCACCCTAAAGCCTGTCCCGGCATTTAAACGCAAAACGTTATTCTCATTCAATATCCATTTATATGCTAATCTTGGAGTTAATATATTTCCATGAACAGAGTTATAGTCATATCTCATTCCAAGCAAGAGTTTATGTTTTTCAGTAAGAGCAATTTCATCCTGAATAAAAATCCCGGGAAGCCAGACCTTATCGGCTTTATTAGCACCATTCAGCAAAGCAGTCGCCGGAGTATTATCATCATACATTGTATATCTAAGCGCAGTACCCAGCAACAAATCATGATTTTTCAGCTTTTTATCCCAGCTTAATTGTCCAAATGCTATTTTTTGCCTGGCATTGTAAATGGTACTGCCATACACAGAGTTTTGGGCATGATCATTCACAGACCAGGAGAACATTACAGCTTCTTTTAGGGGAAGCTGATAATTACCGAGAAGCTCCCATCTGTTTGTAAAAATGCTTTCTGCATAACGTTCTGTACCACCTCTGAAAGAAGGATCCCAACTAATATCACCACCCCACCGATCCTCATAGTTATATCTTGCTGCCAGGCTGAGCTGCCTGTTTTCTCTTCTGTTAAAATTCCATTTCTGGAAGATTGAAATCCTATCCTGCTGGGTAACATCCGTGAAGCGATCTCCATTATTATCGATACGGTTTCCAAATTTAAAATAATTGATTCCCGTCAATACCTCAGCTTTTTTACCTGCATCAAACTTAAAGCCCAGATCAGTATTTACTTCCCCCCATGAAGTTGAAAAAACATCACCTGAAAATGCAGGAGCACTCTGAGGTTTTTTAGTAATAATGTTGATCAAACCTCCTACAGCTTCTGAACCATAAAGTGATGAAGCAGGCCCTTTAACTATCTCTACACGCTCAATTAAAGCATTGGGTATACCTGAAAGGCCGTAAACCGAAGAAAGTCCACTGACTATTGGCATTCCGTCAATCAGGATCATGGTATAAGGACCTTCAAGGCCATTGATATGAATATCTCCGGTATTGCAAATATTACAATTCAACTGTGGTCTGACACCATTTACATTCTGTAAAGCATCAAAAACAGAAGGGGTCGGGTTCTTACGGAAAAATGCCGGGCTGTATACTTCAACAGGAACTGGACTAGCCAGCCTACTAACCTCTTTCATTGTTCCGGTTACTACGAATTCTTCCATTGCAGATCCTGACTCATCGAGATTAATATCGAGATTTTGTTGTTCATTCTCCCGAATCATAATCTCTGTTCTGAATGGGGTATAACCTAAGGCCGTAATGCTTAATGTATACTTGCCGGCGCCTAGTCTTGGTATAGAATACCTGCCCAGAGAGTCGCTTGTTGTTCCTATTCTGGTACCGAGAATTTTCACAGAAGCAAAAGGAACCGATTTCTGGCCAGATTGAATCAACCCACTGAGTGCCGATGTTTGTGCTACAGCTACGAAAACATGCCCGATTAGGATAATTGAAAGAATAATTGATCTCATTAATTAATGTATTAGATTCACAAAAATACATATTTAGATTAATCTAAAAATATTATTTTATCAATCTTAAAAAAATATTTTAAAATATCTGTAATTATGAAAATTCCGGTTATGGAATTTCTTTCGGATATTTGCAGGCATGTCGGGTGGAATAAACATTAAGAATAAGAGAGCATATTTCGAGTATCATATACTTGAGACCTATACGGCCGGTATAAAATTGCTTGGTACTGAAATAAAATCGATTCGTGAGGGTAAGGCAGATATCAATGATGCATTCTGCACTTTTTTTGATGGCAATCTCTATGTCAGGAATATGCAGATTGCAGAATATTCACATGGTTCATTTTATAATCATGAGGCAAAGCGCGACAGGGTACTGCTTCTTAACAAAAAGGAAATAGCCAAACTCAGAACAAAAATTGAGGAAAAGGGCTTCACCATCATCCCTTTGAAAATCTTTACCTCAGAACGGGGCTTTGCTAAACTTGAGATAGGCCTGGCGCAGGGCAAAAAGATTTACGATAAACGTGAAACGCTCAAAGACCGCGATGCAAAACTTGAGATGAGCAGAGCGATGAAACGATAGAGTAATGTCTGTTATCTGTTGCCTCTTATCAGTTATCCATCCCCAGTAGTCGGTAATAATTTTCTTAAATTGGTCTTTGTTTATTCAACAGCCACCCCGATAGCTATCAGGTGTCAACTGTCAATTAGTTACCACGCTTTTTCCCCTACCAGCGGTACAAACCTAAATGTATCCAAAGAAATTCGCTCATAATCTTGCTCATTCACTCTGAGCACGGTTATCATTTTCTGAGAATTTTCATCCCCAACCGGGATAACCAAAATACCTCCTATTTTCAACTGTTTTAACATGATTTCAGGTACCAGCGGGGCTCCTGCTGTTACAATAATTTTATCATAAGGAGCATGTTCTGCGATTCCTTTAGAGCCATCACCAAAAAAGAACTCCGCATGATAACCAATATGTGGTAAAACCTGGCTAGTACGCTTATAAAGATTTTCCTGTCGTTCTATGGTGTATACTTTTGCTCCTAACTCTAAAAGAATGCAAGTTTGATACCCTGATCCGGTTCCAATCTCAAGTACCTTATCACCGGGTTTAATATGTAATAGTTCAGTTTGATAAGCAACGGTGTATGGTTGAGAAATAGTTTGTCCTTCGCCAATAGGAAAGGCAATATCTTTATAAGCCTGTGTCCAGAATGTTTCGTCAAAAAAATAATGTCTTGGGACTTTCCCTATTGCTTTTAATACTTTTTCATCGGCTATACCTCTGTCTCTTAGTAATTCTACCAACTTTTTACGAGCTCCCTTTTCACGGTAGCTATCAACTAATTTATGTGCCATTGCTGTCCAAAAATAGTCTTATGAAGGCAGTTTTTGAAAATAAAATTGAGAATAAATAAAAGAAATAATTCTAGTAGGGATCAACATCAATATGGATATAAATACCCTTGTTGGCAGGAAGTGAATCAAAATTCCTGAGAATATGCTGCAATGCTTCCTTAATCTTCTGGACAGATACACCCTCCTTCTCAACTTTGATCAGGATGGTCTGTATATAATAATTTCTGATACGACTAATCAGTGGTGCTTCAGGCCCTAATACCCTGTCGCCAAACTGCAATCTTAATATTTTAGCCAAAGAATCTGAGATAACAGCGAGCTTAGAAAGATCCTTATGTTTCACATCTAATTGAATTAAGCGGTAGAGAGGCGGATAATGAAAGTTTCTCCGTTCGAGAATTTCAGTATTGAACATTTCCTCATAATCGCCTCTGATTACCTGACTGATAATACGATGACTGGTATCATAAGCCTGAATAATGACTTTGCCCTGCTTTGCCCGCCTTCCGGCACGTCCGGAAACCTGGGCTAGCATCTGAAAGCTTCGTTCAAAGGCACGGAAATCCGGAAAATTCAGCATACTGTCTGCACTAATAATCCCGATTGTACTTACATTTCCAAAATCAAGTCCTTTAGCAACCATTTGGGTACCTACCAGAATATCAATTTTACCTTCTTCAAAATCATTGAGCAGGACCTGAAAACTATTTCTGGTTCGGGTTGAATCAAGGTCCATACGGGCTATTTTTGCATCTGAAAAGATACGCTGTAATTCATCCTCAATTTTTTCTGTACCAAAACCTTTCTGCTCTATCCTGCTTGAACCGCATGCCGGGCAAGTATTCAGGACATCCTGTTTATATCCACAATAATGACAATGAAGTTTGGCACTGCTTTTATGAAACGTGAGACTCACATCGCAGTTAATACATTTTGGAGTATAACCGCAAGTTGTACAAAGCAAAACAGGTGTATAGCCACGGCGATTCTGAAAAAGAATCACTTGTTCCTTTCGGGATAGGGCAGCTTTGATCTCATTAATTAAAACAGTGGTAAAATGTGATTGCATGGTTTTCCGCTTGGTCTCTTCTGCTATGCTAACCACTTCAATTAATGGTGATTTAACTCCTCCATACCTGCCCTTCAATGACACAAAACCGTACTTTTTGATTTTTGCATTATAAAAACTCTCCAGACTTGGGGTTGCTGAACCCAGAACTATCCGGGAATTATGGAGATATGAAAGATATATTGCAGTATCTCTGGCATGGTAACGGGGTGCAGGGTCATATTGCTTATAGGAAGATTCATGTTCTTCATCCACGATAATAAGCCCTAAATCTCTGAATGGTAAAAAAATGGATGATCTTGCACCCAGAACCATTTTATATTCCCCTTTTAGAACTTTCTGCCAGACTTCTGCACGCTCATTATCATTGAATCGGGAATGATATATACCTACCTGTCCGCCAAAATGCTCACGCAATCGCTCAATTACTTGAG
>CAZGWG010000099.1:0-13136 GCA_964529165.1 uncultured Sphingobacterium sp. | reverse complement strand
CTTCCTGATATTGCTACCATTCGTGACCGTGCAAAAGGTACTCGTCGCCGTGTTTATTCTATCCTGTCTTTCGGATGGAATGGTTCAGTAAAAACCTGGCAACGTTTTGAGTTAGTATCCCTGATATTAGCAGGTGTTTCTACTCCTTTGGTACTTTCAGTACATACCATTGTATCCATGGACTTTGCAACTTCCCTTGTACCGGGATGGCATACAACGATCTTCCCTCCATATTTCGTTGCCGGAGCAATTTTCTCTGGTTTCGCAATGGTTCAGACATTATTGCTTGTTACCCGTAAGGTAATGAACTTTGAAAATTACATCACGATGTTCCATATTGAATCGATGAATAAGATCATCATTCTGACAGGTTCGATTGTAGGTGTAGCTTATCTTACAGAATTATTTATTGCCTGGTATTCAGGAGTTGAATATGAGCAATATGCATTTTTGAACAGGGTTAGCGGACCATACTGGTGGGCTTACTGGATCATGATGACTTGTAACGTTATTTCTCCGCAATTGTTCTGGTTTAAAAAGATTCGTACCAGCATTGCTTTATCATGGATTCTATCCATTATTGTGAATATCGGTATGTGGTTCGAGCGTTTCGTAATCATCGTGACTTCATTGCACCGTGACTACCTTCCATCAAGCTGGGTTATGTTTTATCCAAGCTGGGTTGACGTGGGTGTATTCATCGGATCAATAGGTGTATTCTTTACCTTGTTCCTTCTTTTCCTTAGAGTACTGCCTGCTATTGCGATGGCGGAGGTTAAATTATTGCTGAAGAGTTCCAGTGATCAAGCTAAGAAGAAGTTAATTGCAGAGAAAGCTGTAGATAGCGTAGAGGCTGAGTATTACCTTGAATCTCTTGAAAAGTATGATAGTGTTTCTCCAAAAGTTGCTGAATTCCAAAAAGTTTAAAGATGAGTAATATAAAATATATTTTAGGTCATTTTGAAGATCCGGATGATCTGATGCATGGGATAGATAAGCTGCAGGAGAATAGCGTAAGTATTTACGATGTTTATACTCCTATGCCAATTCACGGAATTGAGGATAAATTAGGAATTAAACGTTCAAGGCTTGGTAAAGTAGCTTTTTGCTTCGGTTTGACCGGTACTATTACTGCGATTTCTATGATCACTTATATGCTGGTTATTGACTGGCCGATGAACATAGGTGGTAAGCCGCATTTTGCATTCCCTGATTTTATTCCAATTATGTTCGAATTAACTGTATTGTTCTCAGCGTTCGGAATGGTAGGAACTTATTTCTTTGCAAGTCATATGGCTCCTGGACGTGCCCCCAGAGTAATGGATCTTAGAGCAACTAATGATAGATTTGTGATTGCAATTGATGCAAAAACAAATACGTCGCATGATCAAATAGATAACATTTTAAAAGAAGCAGGTGCTGTTGAAATTAAGCACAACGAAAGGAAATATGTTAGTTATGAATAAGCGCCTAATAATTTGTACCGCTTTTTTAACTGTAGCCGCTGTTACGGTTATTTCTTCCTGTTCAAATAATAGAAGTACGGGACTAGAATTTGCCCGTAATATGTATGATCCTATTGGTTATAATCCGGATCAGCCTAATAAGAACTTTAAGGACGGTAAAACTGCTCAGAATCCACCTGCCGGTACAGTGCCTGTTGGATTTGATAAAAATGAGGTTTATCCAAATACACTTGAGGGCTACCAGGCTGCAAGTGCTGGATTAACAAATCCGCTTCCTGTAAGTGTAGCTACACTTGAGCAAGGGAAAACATTGTATTTAAACATGTGTTCTCATTGCCATGGTCTTGAAGGAAAAGGTGATGGCTCCATCGTTAAGCTTGGTAAATTTCCTGGCCCGCCTTCATATGCTACAGGAAACTCTTCAAGAGGTGGTGCGATGAAAGATCTTACAGATGGTAAGATATACCATACAATTACTCACGGTGTCAACCTGATGGGTCCACACAAATCTCAATTGTCTCCGGAGCAGCGGTGGAAAATTGTTATGTACGTTCACGAATTACAAAAATTACAATAGTCAATTGCTAAAACCAGATGGGAAATCATAATCATACTCATAATTTCACGGAACAATTTACATTTTCTGGAAAATTAAAAACCTGGACCTTAATAGCAATAGTGGTTGGAATTCTTGCTACAGCTTTTGGTTTACTGACAGGTCAGCAGGAACGTACTTTCGCTAACCTGCTATTAATGGCATATTATTTTACCTGTGTATGTGCAACAGGTTTGTTCTTCCTTGCAGTGCAATATGTTGCGCAGGCAGGCTGGGCAACCGGATTGCTAAGAATACCACAAGCGATGTCAAGGGTTCTTCCTATTGCTTCTCTTGTATTATTTGTTGTGTGTGCAGCAGGTTTGTTAACACATAATTTGTATCATCACTGGAATGGTGAAGGTCTAACAGATCCAAGCAGTCCTAATTTTGATAAAGTTATTGCCGGAAAAGCAAGTTTCCTTAATGTTCCTTTCTTTTTAACCAGACTTGCAGTATTTCTTGGAGCATACAGCTTCTTTGCATGGCTGTTTGCAAAATATACCAGAGGACAGGAATTAGAAGGCGGACTTGTTTATCACGATAAAAATTTCAAATGGTCAGCCATATTCCTGATTGTTTTTGGATTTACAACTCCAATATGGGCCTTTGATACCATCATGTCATTGGAGGCTCATTGGTTCTCAACAATGTTCGGTTGGTATAACTTCGCAGCAATGTGGGTTAGCGGACTTTGTGTAATTACCCTGCTTGTAATCTTCCTGAAAAAGGCAGGTTATCTTAGCTGGGTTAATGAGAATCATTTACATGATCTTGGAAAGTTCATTTTTGCATTCTCGATTTTCTGGACTTATGTATGGTTTTCTCAGTTTCTACTGATTTATTATGCTAACATGCCCGAAGAGACTGTTTATTTCTACAAACGCTGGGAGCCTGAATATCTTCCATGGTTCTGGTTGAATATTATTATAAACTTTATTACGCCAATACTTATCCTGATGTCAAGGAATTCAAAGCGCCAGATAAATACATTAATGGTTGTATGTATCCTTCTTTTATGTGGTCATTGGCTGGATTACTATATGATGATCATGCCAGGAACAGTTGAGTCTCACAGAGGCTTTGGTATAATAGAAATTGGAATAGCGATTGGTTTTGTAGGGCTCTTTACGTTCCTTACACTTAATCAGTTAACTAAGCGGTCATTGGTGACTACAAATCATCCTTTCCTTCAGGAGAGTATCAATCACCAGATTTAAACACAGTTCTTAATAGCTAAAAGAAAATAGTACGAATAAAATGAGGTTAAGAGAAATTTTTAATATCAGGACTGTAGCTGCATTACTAGTCGTATGCACACTTACTGTATCTAATAGTGCAACTTACGCGCAGGTACAGGATTCTACAATCAGTTCAACAACTGCAGCAATTGATACAGCTTCAAAAGCTGCTGTAACTGAGCTGGCACCTTCATCTGCACCATTGATCAGTACCGCGGTTGATACGGTAGCCAGATACAAGAATATGCAGCCCATTGCTGAAACAAAAGATTATTCTGAATCTTACAAATCAGCTTCCTATTATGTACTGATGTTTCTCCTTGTATGCGTATTTATCGCAATTGTTGGAAAAATATTAAAGGTATATGATTTGAGTCGTGAGATACAGGGCGTGAAATCCAGCTTTAATATCCGGAGAATTCAGGGTGTTTTTCTTGGTATCTTCTTACTCTTAGGTATGTATGGGGTTTACTGGTCTTATTCTGTTCATGGACCAAAGAGTATGCATGAATCGGCTTCTGAGCACGGTTTGGATATAGACTTCATGTTTAATACAACATTAATATTAACGACCATTGTATTTATTCTGACTCACATTGCCTTGTTTGGTTTCTCATTCAAGTACAGGGGTTCTGAAAACAGAAAGGCATATTTCTATCCGCACAATAATGCATTGGAAAGAATCTGGACAATCATTCCTGCAATAGTATTGACTGTTCTCGTTTTACTTGGATTCTTTACCTGGAGAGGTATTACAAATGTGTCTCCTGAAGATCAGAAGAAGGCAATTAATATTGAGGTTACAGGTGAACAATTTAAGTGGAGCCTTCGCTATGCTGGTGAAGATAATCAGATTGGAACTCGTAATTACAAATTAACTACACCAACCAACGGGCTAGGAATAGATTTCAAAGATCAAAAGAGCTGGGATGATAAGCTTACAAGTGAGATTGTAATTCCTGTAAATAAAGCTGTTAGGGTGATTATAAATTCTAAAGATGTTTTACACAGTTTCTATCTTCCTGACTTTAGGGTTCAGATGAATGCTGTACCTGGAATGCCAACTTCTTTCCAGTTTACACCACGCCTTACCACTGCTGAAATGAGAGTAAAGAGAAATAATCCTAAGTATGATTATGTTTTACTTTGTGCGAAGATCTGTGGTGCAGGACATTATAATATGCAAGCTAAAGTAACAGTAGTTTCTGAAGCTGAATATGCTACATGGCTTGCTAAGCAACCATTATATTATAATGATGATGTTAAAAAAGAACTTCAGTTAGTTGAGAGTAACCAAACTGAAGAAGTCAACAAAATAGCTTTAAATACAAATACTATCATAAACTAATTATGGCAAGCACTGCAATACACGATTCAGCCGTACTTCACCAACACGACGATCACGGTCATGATCACGGACATCATAAGGAAACATTTATAACTAAATATATCTTTAGCCAGGATCATAAAATGATCGCCAAACAATTCCTTATCACAGGTATTGTAATGGCTGTTGTGGCTATGATTCTATCTATCCTTTTCAGGTTGCAGTTAGCATGGCCTGATGAGAACTTCCCATTGCTGGAAACATTACTTGGTGAGAAATGGGCTGAAGGTGGAAGGATAAAACCTGATTTCTATCTTGCAATTGTGACGATACATGGTACAATGATGGTATTCTTTGTATTGACTGCCGGACTGAGTGGTACTTTTAGTAATCTTCTTATTCCACTTCAATTGGGTGCAAGGGATATGGCATCACCATTCCTTAATATGCTTTCTTACTGGCTGTTTTTTACCTCATGTGTAATCATGATGTGTTCTTTCTTTGTTGAAAGTGGACCAGCCAGTTCAGGGTGGACAGTATATCCTCCTTTATCTGCTTTACCTAAAGCCATAAGTGGATCTGGTACGGGTATGACCCTTTGGTTAATTAGTATGGTATTATTCGTTGCATCATCTCTTATTGGTGCTTTGAACTATATCTCAACTATTTTGAATATGCGTACTAAAGGTATGGATATGTGGAAAATGCCATTAACTATCTGGGCATTCTTCTTAACTGCAATTGTTGGTGTATTATCATTCCCTGTACTGGTTTCTGCAGTAGTTCTTCTAATTTTCGATCGCAGTTTTGGTACTAGTTTTTATCTTTCAGATATAGTTGTAGCCGGACAAATTCTTCCTAATCAGGGAGGTAGCCCGGTTTTATGGCAGCATTTATTCTGGTTCCTTGGGCATCCTGAGGTATATATCGTAATTATGCCTGCATTGGGTATTACTTCTGAAGTAATCGCTACCAATTCAAGAAAACCAATTTTTGGTTACCATGCCATGGTTTATTCCCTTATTGGTATAACAGTATTGTCTTTCATTGTTTGGGGACACCATATGTTTGTAACTGGTATGAATCCTTTCCTTGGAGGGGTATTCATGATTACTACATTAATTATTGCAGTTCCTTCTGCAGTGAAGACTTTTAACTACCTGGCAACTATCTGGCGTGGAAACCTTCGCTTTACACCTGCTATGTTATTTGCTGTAGGACTTGTATCGTTCTTTATTTCTGGTGGTCTTACCGGTTTGTTCTTAGGAAATGCAGCTTTAGATATTAATTTACATGATACCTATTTTGTAGTAGCTCACTTTCACCTTGTAATGGGTTGTGCGGCTATTTTTGGTATGCTTTGTGGAGTTTATCACTGGTACCCTAAGATGTTTGGACGTTTAATGGATGAGCGTTTAGGTTATATTCACTTTTGGTTAACTTTTATTGGTGCTTACCTGGTGTTCTTCCCAATGCACTTTATGGGTATTGATGGTGTTCCACGTCGTTACTATGCTTTCACTGAGTTTGCATTTATGCAGGAGTGGTTAACAGTGAATGTTTTTGTAACCTGGGCAGCAATTATTTCTGCTCTAGCGCAAGTAGCATTCCTTTGGAATTTCTTTTATTCCATATTTTACGGAAAGAAATCACCACAAAATCCATGGGAATCAAATACACTTGAGTGGACTGCACCGGTAGAGCATTTACATGGAAACTGGCCTGGAGAAATTCCATCGGTACACCGTTGGCCATATGATTACAGTAAACCTGGTCACCATACCGACTTTATCCCTCAAACTACTCCTTTTTCTGAGACAATGAGTTCTAACCTGCTTCATGATTTTGAAGGAAACCCTGAAGCTGAGCATATTCAGCAGGAATGGGATAAGGAACATGCTTCGGAGCGGCATACTCCGGAACAAGTTTAAAAATAACATTTAGGTTAAATAGTATAAGCAGGCGATATCTTAATATATCGCCTGCTTACTATAAAGAGTATTCTTTCTGCCAGATCCTTAGGGGATTTTACAACGAATGTATCCTTTTTTAAAAGAGGTTCCTGTCGTTAGCATTATTAAAAGACGACCTTTAGTATTTGTACAACATAGTCGTATTTAAACACTGCCGGCAAAGTGATATGAAACAGTGAAATTGAAAATATAGTGAGGAATTTTATATCCGACTTCAATAAATTAATTAAGCTGAGGCTGACCCTTACCGTGGTATTCTCTGCTTCTATCTGTTTTTTGATGGGTAGCAGGTTGCAAGGTGATATTAACTGGGTTAACTGGATGATACTTACAATTGGAGGTTTTCTGGTTACCGGTGCAGCAAATGGTTTTAATGAGATCATTGAAAAGGATCTGGATAAATTAATGAAGCGGACTATGGACAGGCCCATACCATCCGGAAAAATGACTACAGGACAGGCTCTGGTTCTTAGCCTGATCATGGGAATTTTGGGCACCTATCTCCTTGTAAGACTTAATTTTCCAACGGGAGTGCTTTCTGTTTTTTCGATTTTTCTGTACGCATTTGTGTATACTCCAATGAAGCGGAAATCTCCTATCGCTGTATTTATTGGAGCATTTCCGGGAGCATTACCACCCTTGATTGGTTATTTCGCTGCCTTTAATGAACCTGAAATATCCTGGATTCCAGTAATTTTGTTTCTGATTCAATTTGTATGGCAGTTTCCCCATTTTTGGGCAATAGCCTGGGTCCTTGATGAAGATTATAAGCGGGCAGGCTTTCGATTGCTGCCAAGTACCAAACAAGATAAAACTAGTGCTATAATAACACTTTTATCTACAGTTATCCTGATACCGGTAAGTTTGATGCCTACGGTATACCTGATGCCATCTGGGCAAGCCTTTGGAGGGAATATTTATACTGTTATTGCCTTGCTGGCAGGAATGTATTTTGTTTGGCAGGCAGTTCAGCTTTATAACAGGAGGGATGTAGCTTCTGCTAAAAAGCTGATGTATACGTCTTTTATTTATCTTCCTTTAATGCAATTAACCCTGTTGTTTGACTTTGTATCAAATTAATCTTAGCAAAATGGAAAATTTACAAGTTGAGGATAGACTAAATTTAAAAGCAAAAAAATTTTTAATGTGGCTCTTTATCATTGCTTCTTTTATGATGTTTGCTGCGTTAACCAGTGGTTTTATAGTGTATACAGAAGGTAATGCCGAGCGTGGGATAAAAGTATTGCTTCCAAGGGCATTTATGTATAGCTCTGTGATTATTATTTTAAGCAGTATAACCGCTCATATGGCTTATCTCTCATCCAGGAGCTTACAATTAGGCAAACAAAAGTTATATATTACTCTAACAATTTTGCTGGGTATTGCCTTTTTTTACAGTCAATTTCTGGCATGGCAAGCATTATATAATTCAGGGGCATATTTTGTGAATTATAACGCTTCGCAATCCTTTATTTATGTGTTTAGCGGGGCCCATTTATTGCATGTTTTGGTGGGACTATTCTTTCTGATTTACGCCCTCATTGGCGCGTTTCGCAATATCCCGCAGGTTCGGAATGTGTTCCGGATGGAAGTCGCTTCCATTTTTTGGCATTTTCTTGATATCCTATGGATTTATCTATATGTTTTCTTACTTTTGAATCAATAATAACTCAATATACCATTGTTTAAATGAATACTACTGTATCAAAATTAGATGAAATAAGAACTGACGCCTGGAGCGGTGGTAAGTCGCCTTTTGCTGTAGAATACGGAAAACTCATGATGTGGTTTTTCCTTTTGTCAGATGCATTTACATTTTCTGCATTTCTGATCTATTATGGAGCTCAGCGCTTCAGTAAGATTAGCTGGCCTGATCCTGATGTGGTATTTCAGTCCATACCAGGTTTAGCCGATCATGGATACCCGCTGGTATTTGTGGGTATTATGACCTTTATTTTGATCATGAGTTCTGTAACCATGGTACTTGCAGTTGAGGCTGGTCATCGTAACGCCAAGAAAGAAGTTGTCTGGTGGATGATCGCTACAATTATCGGTGGATTAATGTTCCTTGGCTGTCAGGCGTTGGAATGGTCGCATTTACACCATGAGGGTTACTGGTGGGGAAGTTTTCCTGCATCCTATACAGGAGCGGATACAGTCGGTGCTCTTCAATTTGCAAACCTGTTCTTTACGATTACCGGTTTCCATGGGTTCCACGTATTTACCGGAGTATTAATAAATATTATTATTCTGTTTATGGTACTCGCAAATGTATTCCAAAAAAGCGGCAGCTACCTGATGGTTGAAAAGGTTGGTTTATACTGGCACTTTGTAGACCTTGTATGGGTATTCGTATTTACATTTTTCTATTTAGTTTAAAATCCTGATAATCGATATATAAAATGTCAGCAGAACACACACATGATGAACATGCTTCTGAGCATGAAGGAATGACCAAGAAAAAGATATGGCAGGTTTTCTTTTACCTTTTAGGTATTACTGCCGTTGAATTTTTTATAGCCCTTTACCTTATTCCAAAGGGTATCGTCGGACATGGTATTGGTAATTTCACTTATATAGTACTTACACTGGTGAAGGCCTTCTATATTGTGGCCTATTTTATGCACCTGAAATTCGAAAAATTTGCGCTTAAGACAGGTATTACTGTTTCTTTAGTGTTTATTATCTATTTCATCGTACTTATGCTTATTGAAGGGAGCTACCAGTTCATTCACATGAATTAATGAGTTTACCCTCTTTTCCTGTAAAAAAAATTCTGATACTGCTGGTATTATTAGCAGTACCCGGTACTTTATATTACCTGTTAAAAGAGAAAGGGCAGAATCGTTATCGCCCCCTGAACATATATGGTGAAAAGAAGGTAGCGACAACATTTCATACCAAACGAGGCAAACAGATTCCTGATACCATTTATCATGTCATCAGGGATTTTAGCCTTTTGAATCAAAATGCTGATACCATTAAGTTCCCGGCAGATAGTAATCAGATTACTGTAGTTAACTTTTTCTATACCCGCTGCCCCTTGCTGTGCAGTAATATGAATAAGGATTTGGCAAGGGTTGCTAAAATGTATAGTAACAATCGCTTGATGCGTTTTATTTCTATCAGCGTTGACCCTGATTACGACAGCCCCTCAGTTCTCGCTGAATACAGCAAGCCTTTTGTTGCAGAAAATCAGAAATGGGACTTTGTAACGGGCAGTAAGGAATTGATATATTCGCTTGCCAAGTCAGATTTTATGGTTGATGTAATAGCAGACACTACCGGGAAGGCCAATATTATTCATAGTCCAATGCTAATACTGATTGATCCTCAAAAACGTATTAGAGGCTATTATGACTCAAGCCTCGGACATGAACAGGTTACCTTATTAAGTGATGAGATTAAATTATTGATTACCGAAGAGCTGAGGAGTATTAAGGTACGTTAAACGACGAACAACTGTTTTCTGATAAATGTAACTGTTATGAGTGATAAACTGATTTCAAGAATTATTACTGCAATATCAATTTTTGTTCTGATTGTTGTTGTAATTCTGCAGAGCAAAATATTAAATATTTTCCCTGATAAAGCGGCAATCCCTGCCTGGGTATTTTCCCTTCCTTTACTGAATGCTATAATTAATGGTAGCTGTAGTTTTCTGCTGTTATTATCGCTTTATTTTATAAAGAAGAAAGATATTAATACCCATAAGAATCTAAATATCCTGACCTTTATCCTTTCTTCACTTTTTCTTGTATCGTACATAATATTTCATGCCACCGGGATTAAAACTACTTATGGAGGAACAGGCACTATAAGAACTGTCTATTATGTTATTCTGATTACACATATTATTCTGGCAGCTATCGTATTACCACTTGTATTATTTAGTTTTCAGAAGGGTTTTCAGATGAAGGTTGAGCAGCATAAGAAACTGGTGCGCTGGACTTATCCGATATGGTTATATGTTACTGTAAGCGGGGTTATTGTTTATCTGATGATCTCGCCTTATTATACTTTTTGAATCTTTATTTTCAAGAGTTTTGATTTAATCAGGGTACTGTAAACTTATTATTGAATCGATTCGTTTCATTATTATAATTCTCGCATTTGGCGTATATTTACATTATGAAATCTCTTAGAATAGTACTTGTAAGTTTCATTCTGATATTTTCATCTCTGAGTTCCGCTGAAGTTTCAGCACAGTGTTCAATGTGTACATTAAATGCCGAAAATTCTGTTCAGAATGGGAATACCGAAGGCAAAGGACTTAATAATGGTATTTTATACCTTTTAGCGGCGCCTTATCTGGCAATCGCCGGTGTAGGTTTTCTTTGGTATAAGAAGTACAGGCGCAAAAATGTCAATTTAAATATTAAGGATAGTAAGATCAATTTAAATTAGGCTCTGCTTAATTTTCATTTTTTTTGATCTTTTGAAATTCTTCTGACTTCTTCTTATGGCAAAGACTTCTAAATTTATAGCTATACTAACTTCAAAATGTCCCAAATGCAGAAGAGGTGATGTTTTTTCAGGGACACTATATGGTTTTAATTTTCAGGAGACCAATGAGCGTTGTTCTCATTGTGGGATGAAGTTCGAAGTAGAGCCTGGATATTTTTACGGCGCCATGTATGTCAGCTATGCTTTTGTGGTAGGAGAAATGCTTAATATCGGGCTACTTACTTATCTGATAACAGGAAATGATACTTCACCCTGGCTATATATTTCAACTATTCTTGGGTCAATTTTACTACTCACACCAATTAATTATCGTTACTCCAGAATAATTCTGCTTCATTTACTGACTCCCAAAATTAAGTATTACCCTGATTACGACACTGATGATAAACTCAGCAACATTTGATTTTCTTAAGGATCTGGCTGCGAATAATAATCGGGACTGGTTCATTGAAAATAAATTGCGGCACGATGAAGCCCGGAAGAATGTTCTGGAATTCGCCGGCAATTTAATCTCAAAGCTTTCTAAAATAGACACAGCTTTAACTTCAGATCTTGATCCAAAGAATTGTGTGATGCGAATTTACCGTGATGTGCGCTTCAGTAAAAACAAAACCCCATACAAAACTAATTTCGGGGCCGGGTTTTCTGAGAATGGTAAAAATTTTAAAAGTGCAGGGTATTATTTGCATATCCATCCGGAACACTCATTTCTCGCTGGCGGATGCTGGATGCCTGAAGCAGATATTCTTAAGGCAATCCGCCAGGAAATTGATTATAATGGGGCTGACTTTCATAGTATTATTGATAATAAGGCATTTAAACAGTATTTCGGTTCACTTGATCCGGAGTATACCTTAAAGACGCCTCCTAAGGGCTATAATGCCGATCATCCGGATATAGAATATTTAAAACTTAAAAGTTTTACTTTTAGTCATCCACTGAGCAGAAAGGAGCTTACATCTCCAAATGCAGTTGACGCAGTTTGCGATGGGTTTATACGATTATACCCTTTTATAGCGTTTTTGAGAAACGCGGTTTCATAAAATTATTTTTGTATGAGGAGATTTATTTATTCTGCCATTGTCCTGTTTCTATTTATTGGTTCATTTGCTTCATGTGTTGTCATGTCGCCAAAAAAATATAATGCGTTAATTACAAAGAGGGATTCACTTTCTCTTGGTTGGGAAAATGCAAGGATAAAAATAAGCTCACTTGAAGAAATAATAGCCGGATTAAAGGCTGATAGTTCTGACCTGAAGGCCAAAATTTCAGATCTGGAAGGAAAAATTAAGAGTATGGACGACAATTTTACTTCTTTGCGATCAAATTCTTCTTCTGAAATCAGAAAGCTTGAATCCGACCTGAAAAAGCTGGCAGCAGATCTTCAAAAGAGGGAAACGAGACTGAGGGAGGTTGAAGATATCCTTCGGAAAAGGGACGAAGCAACAAATGCTCTTAAGGATAAACTTCAGAAAGCCTTGTTAGGATTTCAGCAGAGTGGCTTAACAGTCGATATCCGTAATGGAAAAGTTTATGTCTCGCTTACTGATAAATTATTGTTTAGTAGTGGCAGTATTGTTATTGATGATAAAGGAAAGCTTGCATTGCGGGAACTTGCCAAGGTTCTGAAAACACAACCTGAAATTAATATTTCTGTTGAAGGGCATACGGATAATCAGCGCGTAGTAAACCTTGGGCAGATAAAGGACAACTGGGATCTTAGTGTATTGCGGGCTACTTCAGTAGTGAGATTTTTAACGGAAACAGAGAA
The DNA here is from genome assembly GCA_964529165.1 of uncultured Sphingobacterium sp. GTDB lineage: Bacteria > Bacteroidota > Bacteroidia > Sphingobacteriales > Sphingobacteriaceae > Daejeonella. Next base: position 296 of record CAZGWG010000099.1, on the reverse strand, counting down.
GATTGAGAATGGAAGGATAACCGCAACCGGAAAGGGAGAATATCAGCCAATTGAGGAAGGATCGAGTCCGGAAGTTAGAAGCCGTAACAGGCGTATTGAGATTGTACTCTCACCTAAACTGGATGAACTTTACAACCTGATTAAGTAAGGTTTAATAAACCGGCCTGATATTTCAGGCCAGGGTTTTTGAATTAAAATGGACTAGTGAAATCTCTGAATAGAGGTAATAACTTGTCTTTTTCCGATAAAATTATTTCTTCCGGAGCAATTCCCCAGTTAATATTAAGCTCCGGATC
>CAZGWG010000098.1:0-13141 GCA_964529165.1 uncultured Sphingobacterium sp. | reverse complement strand
TCGGTTTATAGAATCAGAAAAATCAGTTTAAGATGGACATGGGAACAACCGGTCTAAATTTTTGGCTGATTAATCAAGACCCCAAATTTCAGGTTGCACTTAGAATGTAAAATTACTTTTGATATCGCCTCCTTTTTTGTTATAAACCTATTATTTTTTAAATCATAGCCCAAACCCCTATACCCCTGCCTGTTGAAGAACTTCAAGTGTTTTTCTGAGTCCGGTTTCAGCCACAGTCATCAGATCCTCCTTCCAATATACCGGATTATACATCTCAAGTGAAATACACCCCTTATAACCCGTACCCTTCAGATCTTTAAAAATTTGAGTTAGAGGTAAGATACCATCACCGGGATAAACACGGTGCTCATCATTTAACTGCGACAAAGGTGGAGATGCGGGAGCATCATTAAACTGGAAAATCGCGATCATTTCTCCTCTAAGTAATTTAATCCCCTCAAATCCACCTTCACTAATGTACATATGATAAACATCCGGAATAACCATCGCTTTAGGATGATTCGCATCCAAAGCAATTCCAACCGCCTGCCCCATTGTTTTAACAGGAAAATATTTTACAAATACCAGTGCCGGATTCAGCTTATAATCATTGATACCGATCTCAATAATATCCCTGTAACGATCAGCAACCCATTTTTGGTTATAATTTTGCCCCACAGTATTCGGAATGGTTTGTATATGCTGCGCACCAATATCAGAGGCCATGCGCATCCTGTTACGGGTTTCAGGTAATGACTTATCCCATAATTCCTGAGTAGGTGGTAAGGCATTCCATAGTCCGATCACACTGGGTACGAATAAACCACTATCCTTTATTTCTTTTCCTAAATCCTTCAGGTTACCGCCCTCAGCTTCAAACTTTTGCAATTCACTATCCCAGGGTTCTATTGCATCATAACCGGCTTTCACTGCAATTCTGACCTTCTCCTTCAGGGAGGCAGGCCTGATGGTAGCTGTATCTAAGCAAACCGGCCAGGGGCTCTTCCCTTTCTGATACCTTTTTTCTTTCTTCTGATTATCAGCGAGAGCAATGCCGGGTAAGACCCCTGCTGTAATACCAGCAACGGCACCCAGGGTAATGAATTTTCTACGTTCCATAGCTTAGAATTAATAAATTTCTAAAGTCAAAGCAATTATGAGGTTAAAATTATAACTTAATATAAGCCAAAAGATTTAAAAACAGAACTACCTGCATAATTACTGCCAACCTCTTCATCAATTCTCAATAGCTGATTATACTTAGCTAATCTGGAAGATCCGGCCACTGAACCTATCTTGATCTGCCCGCCATTTAATCCAACGGCAAGATCAGCCAGAGTAGCGTCTTCCGTTTCACCCGACCGGGCAGAAACAACCGTACTAAAGCCTCCATTCTTCGCCATACGCAGCGTATTTACAGTTTCGGTCAATGTCCCGATTTGATTCATTTTAACAAGGATTGAGTTCCCAGCCTTGAGGTCAAAACCTTTTTGCAATCGAACCTTATTCGTAGTAAAGAGATCATCCCCTATTAATTGAACGCTTTTACCTAGTCGCCTGGTTAAGACTTGCCATCCATCCCAGTCATTTTCGGCCAGTCCGTCTTCTATCGAGATGACCGGATGCTCCCTTGTCCACTTTTCAAGCATATCAATCATTGCATCTGAACTGAGTGAACGGTCTTCCGAATTTAGGCGATAAAGACCTTTGGCTTCATCATAGAAATGAGAGGATGCTACATCCAGTGCGATAGCAATGTCTGTACGCGGCTTATACCCGCATGCATTAAATGCTTCTCCCAAAACCTCCAGTGCAGCTTCATTCGAAGGTAAAGCAGGTCCAAAACCACCCTCATCTGCAAGCAGGTAAGCATTATACCCCTTTTTTATCAGTATTTCCCTTGTTTTCCAGTACACATTATAAATCATTTCAAGTGCATCCGGGTAGTTTTTAGGAGATACCGGTATGACCAGAAAATCCTGCAGGTCAATATTCTTACCGGCATGCAATCCACCACTGATAATATTTACCATTGGAACAGGCATTGAAACCGAATCACCTGCAGGAAGGTATTTCTTAGCAAGATGTTTAAATAAGGGTTCAGATGCTTCATTTGCAGCCGCATGAATACAGGCAAACGAAGCTCCTAGTATTGCATTGGCACCAAGTCTGGACTTTTCGGAAGTTCCATCAAGATCAATCATCAGATGATCCAGATGATCCTGATCTTCAATATTCTGACCTATTAATACTTTTCTGATTTCATTATTGGCATTCGCCACAGCTTTGCTAACTCCCTTACCTCTATGCCTGTTCCCCCCATCACGAAGCTCCAATGCCTCAGACTGCCCGGTAGATGCACCCGAAGGCACCATCATTCTCCCCATTATTTCTGATTCCAAAAATACATCCACTTCAACAGTTGGGTTACCTCGCGAATCGAAAATTTCTCTGGCTTTTAGATCTTTTATTTTTGACATGATTTATTAATATTAGAGGGATATACCTGTATACAGGAGGTAAAAATATAAAAGAAATGATTTTATAATTGCTAATATCCTGTTAAAACTTTTGTACTTCGACCCCAAGAGGCAATGTCATTAGAACAAATTCCAATCTGGATTATAATTATTGGGATTGAAAAATGCTAAAAATCACAATTACTCTTTCGGAATCAGCCTCATCAGTCTTTGAGAATGGAACTTTCTTTGGAAAATCGTCCAAAAACCATTCATTGAAATACACAAAGCATATTTTATTAAGAAATTAATATAAAGCGAGCACGATTGATTTCAGAATTGCTTTTTAATTACATCTAAAATATTTAAGCCAGAGTCTCCTCCTCTGATCCATTTAATGGCTGTAGTGCGGATAATCTGTTTTAGATTTTCATCCTGAATATAATTCACAGGTGATTTCCCATCCATCCGGGCAAGCAGCATCAATCCTAAATGCGGCAGCAAATTACTGACCTTCCCTTTATAATTTGCAATAAAAACACTGATCAGATTTAGCAACTGATCAGGCCTATTCAAATGCCAGGCCTTTAACATCAGATGCCCTAAACAATAGGCAAGATCAAATACCGGATTTCCCCAATGGGCTACCTCATAATCTATTAATACAATACTCCCGTTTTTTTCAACAAGCATATTCTTTGGAGAGAAATCTCCATGAACCAGACAAGTTCTCTTTTCAGTTAGTTCTTCTATCAAATTATTGATCTCAACCGAAAGTTCAGGATATTTTTGAATCAGGAAACGATGAAAAGGGTCTATCCGAAGTTGAATAAAATATTTCTGATTGCTAAACTCCGCTTTTACCCCTTCTTCAATTTTATAGCTAAGACTATGAATCTGGCTAAGAATATCAGCAGCACTTTTAGCACTAACAGGATTGAATATTCCATTCATCAGGCAGTCTTTCCAGGTTTGAGCTCCTTCTTCGGCACAGGTCATCAGATAGATATGATTGACGTAATCAACATGCAGAATCTTGGGAATATTACAATCAGGAATGACCAGATCAAGTTGCTTCATCACCTTATGCTCACGATGGATTCGCTCAACATCCGAAAACCAGTCTGCTTTTACATCAAGTTTTTCAAGTGCCTGCTTCATTACCCAGCGTTCATTATTGACACAGACTTTCCATACCCTACATGAAACACCCCCGGAAAGATGCTCTATCCTCGCCCCATCAGTCTCCTTTTTAAGCCCTGCATGATCAAGATATGTAATTACTTGTTCCTTGCTATCGAGTATCATATTATATGCATGCTAATCTTCTAAAATAGCCCAGAATTGATTAACGGATTCTACCAGTAAATACCATACAATGCTGCGATTATCCCGATGATGAATAATGCCCCGACCGCAAATCCCGGTGTGGTGCGGAACATACTGTTATCTACCTTCAGCGCATTCGGAATAATACCATTTCGATTTTCGTAAATACTAATCAGATACATAACCAGGACACAAATAATAAACACAAATCCCATACGGTCTATGAAGGGAATCTCATAAATCCCTTCTGCATTTGCCACAGAAAACCCGATAGAGTTCAGGAATTGCAAATCCACATAGTTGGGTATAAACTTAAATAGTATAGAGAGCAAAAAGCCACCAATGGTAGCAAATAAGGCGGCATTGGAGGTAGCCTTTTTCCAGAAAAATCCGAGCAGGAACATCGCCAGAATTCCAGGAGAAACAAAACCTGTATACTCCTGGATGTATTGGAATCCTCCCTTTTTGTCAATGCCAAGATAAGGTGCAATAATCACTGCCATGATCATGGATATAATAATCACCCAGCGGCCAACTTCTACCTGCCTTTTCTCATCAGCTACCGGATTTAATACTTTCTTATAAATATCGAGTGTGAATATAGTGGCAATACTATTGGCCTTACCAGCGAGTGAAGCCACCACTGCAGCGGTAAGTGCTGCAAAAGCCAGCCCCTTTAAACCAACAGGCAGTAAGTTCAATAGTACGGGATAGGCACGGTCAGCCATAACTTCCCCATTCAGCATCATTTCATCTCTGAAAACATTCTCTTTAAATAAAACATAGGCTGCAATACCCGGAAGAACAACGATAATTGGCATTAATAGTTTCAGGAAGGCTGCAAACAGTATTCCGCTACGGGCTGTTTGAAGATCTGCACCCAGTGCCCTCTGGGTAATGTATTGATTACAGCCCCAATAGTTCAGATTAACTATCCACATTCCTCCAACGAGTACTGCAAGCCCCGGAAGATCAATAAAATAAGGATCATCCTTTTTAAAGATCATCTGAAAGTGATCACCGGAATTCTCTGTCAGCAGATTGAAGCCATTGATTGGCCCCTCTGAACCAAAATGCTGAGCCACCATATCCAGTGCAAGATAGGTTGTTACTAAACCACCAAGCACCAGGAAAACCACCTGTATAACATCGGTATAACCAATTACATTCATCCCCCCAAGGGTTATAATAATTGCAAATAATGCCAGTCCAAACATACATACTGCAAAATCAAGTCCCGAGATACTGCTTATTGCTAAAGCACCCAGGAAAAGAATGGACGTTAGATTTACCACAACATACAATAAAAGCCAAAAAACGGCCATAATCATGGCTACAGTTTCGTTATATCTCGTTTTAAGAAACTGAGGCATGGTATAGATTTTATTCTTGAGATAAATCGGTATAAAAAATACCGCAACCACAATCAGTGTAACGGCTGCAAGCCATTCATAAGCTGCAATCGCAAGCCCCATAGTAAAGCCCGATCCACTCATTCCGATAAATTGCTCTGCAGATATATTTGAGGCAATCAGTGAAGCCCCGATCGCCCACCAGGTTAAGGAGTCTTTTGCGAGGAAATAATCCTTTGAGGATTCATGCTTCTTTCGTTTGTAAACGTACCATCCATACGTACTAACTATGATAAAGTAAATAAAGAATACTATATAGTCCGGTGTTCGCATACTCTTAACAGATTTATTAAATAAACCTATTAAAAAAAACGGAAATATTAAGGGTAGGGATGAGTTATAAATTTTAAGTACTAAATTGAAGCTGTAAATAGTAAATCTTAATATTGCTGAAAATGAAATTTATCTCTTTTGGCAGCAGGATTTACTTTTCTGATGCAGATTAATAAACTGTGAGTTCACCCCTCAGATCTGTTTCAAGATATTCTGCAATCTTCTTATTACTCTTAAAATTACCCAAAAGGTACATCAATTTGGTTACTGCAGCTTCAAAGGTCATATCATAACCACTAACCACTCCCATATCTCTGAGTTCTCTGCTGGTTTCATATCGTCCAAGTTCAACCGTTCCAACCTTACATTGGGAAATATTCAAAATAAGCTTACCGTCTTTTATTGCCTCACGAAGCTGATCCAGAAACCATTTTTGAGTAGAGGTGTTTCCCGAACCAAAAGTTTCCATTATAACAGCTTTACATCCTGCTGAAAGAGCCGACTTCACTATCGAAGGACTAATCCCCGGATATAACTTCAATATTCCTATCGCACTATCCAGCTTGGTATGAAATTTTACCGGCTCAGAATTAGGTTTCAGGATATAATTTCTGTTGAACTTCAAATAAACACCGGCTTCGGCAAGTAGCGGATAGTTTGGCGATCTGAATGCCTCGAACTTCTCTGAATTATACTTGAAGGAACGGTTACCTCTGAATAACTTGTAATCGAAGTAGATACAAACCTCAGGTACCATAGCCTTGCCTTTCCTTTTCTCTGCAGCAATCTCCAGTGCAGTAATCAGGTTTTCTTTCGCATCAGTACGTATTCCGTTTACCGGTAACTGTGATCCCGTAAGGATGACAGGCTTGTCAAGATTCTCGATCATGAAACTCAGGGCAGAGGCAGTATAAGCCATGGTGTCTGAACCATGCAAAATGACAAAACCATCATACTGATCATAATCCCGGCGGATAAGCAAGGCAAGCTCTTTATAAATCTCCGGACTCATATTCGATGAATCAATCAAAGGATCGAATGAATGTACCGTAAACTTATATTTAAGTCGCTTGAGCTCTGGAACATGGTCAGTAATCTGCTCAAAATTAAAAGGAACCAATACCCCGGTTTTGGGATCATTGATCATACCGATTGTACCTCCGGTATATATTATCAGAACATTGGTCATTGACTAATTAATTTTTTGCTGGATTGTAAAGATAGAAAAAGAAGGCAAATGATATCATTTCCCACAAAGAGTTTGATTATTAAGTCTAAACCCCAAAAACTTTTTCAGAATTACGCGTTGTTATTTCAGCTATTTTTTCAACAGGCACCTGCTTCAGATCTGCAAGCTTTTGTGCCACATAAACCAGGTAACTACTTTCATTCTGTTTTCCCCGAAACGGAACAGGTGTTAGGTAAGGTGAATCTGTTTCAAGCACAAGGTGATCCAGTGAAATTGTCTCTACAACTTTATCAAGGCCAGAATTTTTATAGGTAAGCACTCCTCCTATACCCAAATAAAAGCCTAGGCCGATCACTTTTTCAGCCTGTGCAGCATCACCGGTAAAACAATGAAATATCCCTCTGAGTTTATCATCCTTTAACTCATCCAGGATCTCAAAGATCTCATCGAATGCTTCACGGCAATGAATCACGATAGGTAAGTTCATTTGTTTGGCCCAGCCGATCTGAGTACGGAATGCCTCCTGTTGCAAGTTCAGAGTAGTTTTATCCCAGTAAAGATCAATGCCGATCTCTCCAATTGCATAAATCTTTCTGTGCCTTGCTTCCTGATAAATATGAGCCAACTCCTCTCCGGAATTTTCTTTCACATCACAGGGATGCAAACCAAGCATAGGATAACAATGCTTAGGATATTGCTCTGCCAGTCCGAAGACCAAAGGAATTGACTTGGAATCAACATTTGGCAGAAAAAGCCGGCTGACCTGATTATCCAAACTTCTTTGCATCAGTTCGGTCAGCTTTCCGGGATCTGTTTCGTAATATAAATGGGTGTGAGTATCAGTCAGAATCATTCTGCAAATTAACAAAAAAGCCTTTGGGTAATTCCAAAGGCTTTAAATCTTATTTAATCAGGTGCTTAAGTTGAATGATTTCCTTTTCTTCAAGGTATCTCCAGCGACCTCTTGGGAGATCTTTTTTAGTCAGGTTGGAATAGACTACACGGTCAAGCTTGACTACTTCGTAGCCCAGACTCTCAAAGATCCGGCGAACTACCCTGTTCTTACCACTATGAATTTGAATCCCTACTTCCTTTTTGCTTCCGCCTGCAACATAACTAACCTGATCAGGTTTGATTACCCCATCCTCAAGCTCAATTCCGAATTGGATCTTATTCAAATCACCTTGAGATAAGCTTTTGTTTAGCTCTACCTGATACAGTTTTGTAATATTATTCCGTGGATGAGACAACTTCTCTGCCAGATCACCGTCATTGGTCATCAATAAGAGTCCTGTAGTATTTCTGTCAAGCCGCCCTACCGGATAGATACGCTCACGCGAAGCCTTCTCTACCAGGCTCATAACCGTTTTACGCTCCTGAGGATCATCAGTCGTGGTGATATAATCTTTTGGTTTATTCAATAATACATATACCATTTTCTCCCTTCTCAAGGTCTCTCCGTTATAACGGATCGAATCCTTTGCAGGATCAACTTTAAATCCGAGTTCAGTTACCGGAACACCATTTACAGAAACCACTCCTGCCGCTATCAGTTCATCAGCTTTCCTTCTGGAACAAATACCAGCATTTGCAATAAAACGATTCAGGCGGATTAAGCCGTCATCTTTTGTAATTGCAGGTTTTTTGCTTCGCTTATTTCCTAAATGCTCTTCTGAACTCCACTTTCTGTCATCAGTTCTGTATTTTGGACGATCGAATGCAGAAGGTTCATTTGGAAGCCTCGACTTGAATGGCTTATCGTTAAACCTTTTTACAGGTGCATTTTTATCAGAATATTTATTTTCACGGGAATGGAAAGGTTTTCTTTCGGTGTCTTTGGATCCCGAATAAGGCTTCCTGTCTCCCTGAGGTTTATCAAAAGATCTTTTATTACCCTCACTCCTGTCTGAAAAAGGTCTTTTATCAGCACTTTGAGAGCGATCAGCATAAGGTTTTTTATCAGCGTAAGATTTACGATCAGAAGCTGAGCGACGCTCATCATTACCTGCAGAACGTCCAAAACTCTTTGGACTTCTCTTTTCAGAAGAGAAACCGGAACCGGACTTTTCATCAGCATTCCTGGGCCCGCTTTTAAACGGCTTTTTGGGATCGTCTGAGAATAATTTCTTTTTGGTATGATTTGTGCTTTCCGGACGATCTGATTTGTTAACGTTACTTTTCGGACTAGAACCTGAAGCAGGCTTGACTGAACGCTTAAATTTTTCGGATTTGTCGTCTCGACTGTTCCTTTTATTTTTGAATGGCATGATACGCTTTTTATCTCATGGAAAGAGAACCACAAATGTACGTAAAAATACATAAACAGTGCTGATTTAATATTGAAAATCGGTCAGTAAAATGAATCAAAAAAATGCTGCGAAAACACCCTCATTTCAAGGCAAAATCCATAACTATTTGATAATTAGCTATATATTTTGTACCTTTGGAAAAAATATACCTATTTCAAACTAAAAAGAGAGGTAAAAATGATAAAGAAACACTTGATAGCGTGTTCTGTGATGTTGGGTTTGTTGCTAATTGCCAAGATGTTTATATATAGTACTCCTGCTACTTTTGGTAATTATTTAAAAACGGTTCAGGGGGCTCAAAACGATGAATTTTCAATCGAACCTTATTTCAATTCACTGAGTTTCGCTAATGAGACTTTGCCATTAGGGGATCAGCGAATTAAGCTGAAAATGAATACCATTCTAAACGCTCATTCCTACAAGGCATTACAGACCTCAAAACTTCACCGGCAGGCGGAAAAATGGTTCCCGATTATTGAACCTATTTTGAAGCAATATGGAATACCTGCAGATTTTAAATACGTGCCTTTGGTAGAAAGCGGGCTTCAGGGAGGAACTTCACCCAAAGGAGCATCCGGATACTGGCAATTTATGCCCCAAACTGCTCGTGATTTTGGTCTTAAAGTAAATACAGAACTTGATGAAAGGCATAATATTCGTAAATCAAGTATTGCTGCTGCTAAATACATCAAGTCTTTATACCGTGAGTTCGATAGCTGGACCCTTGCTGCCGCTGCCTACAATATTGGCGAAGGCAGCCTTAAACGTCAGATGCTTAGACAAAGTCAGGACAATTATTATAAGATGAAGCTCAACAGAGAAACAGCTACTTATGTTTACAAACTGATCTCAATGAAAGAGATTATTGAAAACCCAACTCGTTATGGGTATAACAACAGGGCAAGCAGACTTTTAGCGAATGCCAATACAGAAAGTAAATCACTTTTTGATGCCAATACAGGAAGAAACAATATTTCTTACCCGCAAATCTTAAAGAACTAACCATAATAAACCAATCAGAGAGGGCTGGATTTATCCGGCCCTCTTTTGTTTTGTAGATATCGTCTTCACCTTGTGACTGACGAATTTATCTTTTATAACGCCAATGTAAATTCGTAACCCGATAGCCTTTGGGTCGCAAACATATATTGCGACTGACGAATTTATCTTGCAACGTACCAGGTAAATTCGCAAGTCGCTAACAGAAAAAATCGCATATTTGTATAAATTTTTGAGCGCGTATTCAATCTATGAATAAATCTAATCCTGACCTTGGAGAGCAAAGTGAAGTTGAAGTTTTTGGAGCCAGGGTACATAATTTAAAAAATATTGATGTTTCTTTCCCCCGGAACAAACTGGTAGTGATAACCGGATTAAGTGGTAGCGGAAAATCATCTCTTGCTTTCGACACAATTTATGCCGAAGGACAGCGCCGATACATGGAAACATTCAGTGCCTATTCCCGTCAATTTCTTGGCGGTATGGAACGCCCTGATGTTGACAAAATTTCAGGATTAAGTCCGGTAATTGCTATTGAACAAAAAACTACCAGCAAAAACCCCCGCTCGACAGTTGGGACCATTACTGAAATCTATGATTTCATGCGTTTGCTATTTGCCCGAACAGGAGAAGCTTATTCTTATGTGAGTGGTGAGAAAATGGAGCGCATGACTGAGGACCAGATCCTGAAAAGCATACTTGATAAATTTGAAGGTCAGGCAGTAAATATTCTGGCTCCTGTTGTAAAAGGCCGAAAGGGGCATTACCGGGAGCTTTTTGAACAAATCCGTAAGCAGGGCTATTTGAAAGTCAGGGTTGATGGGGAGATTCTGGATATCAGTCCCAAAATGCAGCTCGATCGTTATAAGATCCATGATATTGAAATGGTTATCGACAGGCTTCTGGTCAGTACAGATGACAGAAAAAGACTTTACGATTCTATTCAATCAGCTTTAAAGGTTTCAAAAGGAATTATTAAAGTCAGTGATAAGGAAAACAGGGAATTTTTCTACAGCAAATTCCTTATGGATCCTGTTTCGGGGATTTCATATGATGAACCACAACCCAATACATTCTCCTTCAATTCGCCTTATGGTGCATGTGAGCGATGTAGCGGTTTAGGTTATATATTTGAGGTTGACCGGCACTCGGTTATCCCGAATCCCAAACTAAGTATTATGCAGGGTGGCCTGGCTCCACTCGGCGAATACCGTGAGACCTGGGTCTTTCAGATATTAAAAGCACTCGCAAAAAAATACAATTTCTCACTATCCACTCCGCTTGAAAAATTTCCGGAAGAAATTCTTGAAATTATTCTGAATGGTTCACATGATATCATTACCGTACCCGTAGAATATAATAAGTGGAATGTTCAGAATTACCAGATCTCATTTGATGGAATTATCAAAATGCTGGAGGAACAAACTGAGCGCCGTGGAGATGATGTTGGCGAAGATTTAGAGAATTACAGGGTGTTGAAAACCTGCCCGGAATGTCATGGCGCACGACTTAAAAAGGAGTCACTTCATATCAAAGTAAACGAAAGAAATATTTATGAACTCGCATGCATGGATATTTCCCAGCTTTTTGAATGGTTTGACAAGCTGGAATCTCGGTTGAGTGAACGGCAGAACATCATCGCCCGTGAAATATTGAAGGAAATCCGCTCAAGAATTGGTTTCCTGCTGGATGTTGGATTAAACTATCTGACTCTGGACCGGACAGCGAAAACATTATCCGGCGGTGAGGCCCAGCGTATCCGTCTGGCTACGCAGATTGGGTCCCAGTTGGTAAATGTTCTCTATATTCTTGATGAACCAAGTATTGGATTGCATCAGCGGGATAATGCACGACTGATATCCGCACTGAAAAACCTGCGGGATATAGGTAATACAGTTCTGGTAGTTGAGCATGATAAAGACATGATCATGCACGCTGACCATGTTATTGATATGGGTCCGGCAGCAGGTGAACATGGAGGAGAAGTCGTGGGCGAAGGAAGTCCTGAAGTGTTCGCAAAAGCTAAAACCCTAACGAATGATTATCTGTGCGGAAGAAAAGAGATAGCCGTACCATCAGAAAGAAGAAAGGGGAATGGAAAATCTCTGATTATTAAGAACGCTAGCGGTAATAACCTGAAAGATATTTCAGTGGAATTTCCGCTTGGAAAACTGATCTGCGTAAGTGGAGTTTCAGGCAGTGGCAAATCAACATTAATTGCTGAAACGCTTTACCCTATCCTTAACCATCACTTTTTCAGGGCAAAGAAAAAACCAATGCCCTATAAAAAGATCGAAGGACTGGAACATATTGATAAGGTAATTGAGATTGATCAAACCCCTATTGGCCGAACTCCACGATCCAATCCTTCAACCTATACCGGTGTATTCTCAGACATAAGAAATCTATTTGTAATGTTACCGGAAGCAAAGATCAGGGGATACAAACCTGGACGCTTCTCTTTTAATGTGAAAGGCGGACGCTGCGAAACCTGTCAGGGTGCAGGTATGAAATTAATCGAAATGAATTTTCTGCCTGATGTTCAGGTTCCTTGTGAGGAATGCAGTGGTAAACGTTATAATCGTGAAACACTGGAAGTTCGTTACCGGGGTAAATCAATCAGTGATGTACTGGATATGAGTATTGAGGATGCAGTTAGCTTTTTTGAACCGATTCCGGCTATTTATCGAAAAATTAAAACATTACAGGAAGTCGGACTGGGCTATATCCGTCTCGGTCAGTCTTCCACAACCTTATCTGGTGGAGAAGCGCAACGTGTTAAATTAGCCACTGAACTTTCAAAAAAAGATACAGGTAATACTTTTTACATTCTGGATGAGCCAACAACTGGTCTTCATTTCGAAGACATTAATGTGCTTCTGGGGGTATTGAACCGACTGGTGGATCATGGAAATACGATTCTGGTGATTGAACACAACCTGGATGTAATTAAAGTGGCCGACTGGGTGATTGATCTCGGCCCTGAAGGAGGTTCAGGTGGAGGACAGATTCTGTTCGAAGGGGTTCCGGAAGATTTGATTAAGGTGAAAAACAGCCATACCGGAAAATTTCTTGCTTTAGAGATGACCGCCGCTAAGTAACCTGTCATGAACCACCCGTCATTTCCTTTAGGTTAGCTTCAACAAAATAATAGGTGTTATTATGATTGTT
>CAZGWG010000097.1:0-13197 GCA_964529165.1 uncultured Sphingobacterium sp. | reverse complement strand
TTTCTTAATTCCTGATTCAATTTAAGAAAAAACAGGCAATTAATCAAGAACTTAAACTAAAAATCGGGAGAAAACAAGCCTGAAAAGAGGGCTTAGGCAGGGCTTAGATTCGGTTAAGGTATAGCCATTTTACGTTCAGTTGTTCTTAAAACGGGCTTTTAGGATAAGATCAGAAAACTAAAGAGGAGGTTTCAGGCAGAGACATCTGATGTGCGTGCCACACGTTCCATGAGCTACTGAAGCACACGCCTGCGCTAGCGGAGATGACCGTGGCTGGAACCGGACTCAGAAAAACATTGGAAGTTTTTCAGAAGGCCGGGGTATATCTTGGTACTTGTATAAAACAGCAAGGATGGGTTGTCAAATAAACAAAAAGGGCAGGATGTATTTGTATCCTGCCCTTTTTTATGCTCTTTTAATCAACGTAAGCAATACAATCAATTTGCAAAAGAATCCCATCTCTTCCCATTAAATCGGTCCCGCAACCGGTGTATGAACGGACTGGCGGGGGATCAGGAAAATATCCGCGGTAAGCTTCATTCAGTGCCGCAATGTTTTTATTTGGTTCTGCGACAGTCATGTGTACTTTAAGGACATTAGCCATTGATGAACCGGCACCTTCGAGCACCTCTTTCATAGTGTCTAATGCACTGCGGATTTGTACCTGAATATCTCCCGGTTCTTTGCGTCGTTCAGCATACCAGCCGCCAATCCCTGAAACGAATAAGAGATGCCCTGAACGGATACAACCTGATAATACCGGAGCTGGTGGGCCTGGTTTGGCACCGCCTGCTGCAGGAGCAGCAACAGTAGGATTGGTATTGCCTCCGCTGTTACTTTTACGTATTACCTGTTTTTTGGGAGTCCACTGTCCCTTTTGCTTTTTATTTTGAGCATTGACCTCCGTTGGAATTGTTGCTGCAGCTCCTGCCAATGGAAGAAGACTCAGACTTTTTAGAACCTTTCTGCGATCCATAATATTCTTTATTAAAATGTTAAAAGTTTAGATTAATCAACATAAGCGATACAGCTTACCTGGCAAAGGATGCCTTCTCGGCCCATCTGGCTTGTTTTAGAGCCACTGTATGAACGTACCGGCGGATTTTCAGGAAAAAACTCAGCATAAGCTTCATTGAGTTTGGCCATATTTTTATTTGGTTCCGCCACTGTCATCTGTACTTTCAATACATTGGCCATGGATGAGCCGGCACCCTCAAGGATTCCCTTCATGGTGGTCAATACACTGCGAATCTGCACTTGTATATCTCCCGGCTCAGCCCTTTGGTTAGCGTACCAGCCACCGATACCGCCAATGAACAATAAGTGCCCTGAACGAAGGCAGGAGCCTGCCGGTGTTTTAATCAGCTCTTTCTTTGGGAGCCATTCTTCACTTGCACCTGCCGCTGATTCTATATCGCTTCCGGCATGGTGTTTCGCAATAGCGGCTGTTGCGATTCCTGCTAATGGAATGATGCTCAGCCCCTTTAATATTTCTCTGCGTTTCATTGATTTATTTGTTTTTTACTATTTTTAAATATAAATAAAATGACCTAATCATTAACCGGCACTGATTACTCTGAATCAGGAATCGTTACTCCAAGTTGCTTTGATAATTTTAAGACTTCTCCGATGATCATTGGCTCAATCGATTCTTTCCATTTTGCCGGTAAGCCAAATGCCATTTGAGAGGTATGACCTTCATACCCTCCTTCTCTTAATATTTCGACTGTTGGGATATAGGCCATCACATCATTGGAATAACCCATCACAAATAGTCCGGGGCCAAAGATCTTTTTTAATCGGATTGCGTAATCGACAACGGGCTCACCACCCAAAGCAACTATTGACTGATTACCCAACTGCCAGAACTGAACCGGATAGGGATAGTTACGTAAAACTGGCTCGCCTTTTTCATATTTCCGTATCATTTCTAATGCCCAGTTTCTGATGTAACCGCTTTCTTTGGCAAGCATTTGGTTTAATTCTTCCTTGCCGGGTGGGTTTTCAAATTCAATATTTACTTCTGAATAGGCGGTCTTCAGATGTGGTTTCAGTTCCCTCATCTCCCCTTCAAGCACTGCCTCCACAGCCAATGCCAGTTCCTGTCCGTATTGTTTGGCTAATGGAACTGATTTTCGTGGCAATGCATTTTGGTTTCCTCCGCAGCCCTGGAAAAATAGTGCAGTAGTGCCGGGATGAGCTTTTTCTACCTGAATCTGTGCATAACCTGCATAATCTCCAGACCATTCATAACCACTTAATACCGTATTGTGACAGGCATAACCAAAGGCTATAGCCAATACTTCTCCCTTTTTATCAGTTACTTTGATTACCGGAACAGCATAATCACTTGGTCCTTTCAGATCAGTCTGGGCATCAATTTTGGCTTCAATATTGTTTCGTCTGTTCACAGCAAAGCGGGTGATCCCATTTTGGGTGGAAATATTCACTGGCTTTAAAGAGTTTAAGGCCTTTTTAACTAATCCTTCTATTTGCTCTTCAAACTTTATGGTATAGACTCTAATCTGCTCTTTTTGGCGTTCATTGAGAGGATATAAAGCATGAAGTGCATCCTGAAGCACAGGGCCGGAATGAGTATGAGAGGTGTTGAAAATGATCTGACTGCGAGAAAGCAGGAAACTTTTTTCCAGGCGATCCCGGATATTATCTGATATGCTTTTTGGAATACCTGATAAATCGGTAGTAATTAGTAGTGCTTTTTTACCTGCAATATCTTCAATTACCAAAGCCTTTGCCCAAAGTTCATGAAGTTTACCTTCTGAAGGACGGGTACGGGCCGCAAATCCAGCCATCCACATCGACTCTTCAGGGGTAATGGCTATGGTAGCAACTCCGGCTTTCCAACCCGTCTGATTCTTGTCCCTGGCGGGTAAGTTCTTAGCGAAGAGAATCATTAGAGAAAAAAAAGCAATTAAAGCGAGTTTTCTTTTCATGGTTTGATAAACAATTAACACCTGTATAGAAGATTTAATTTTCAGAACCTTATTGAAGCACCTGTTTATACTTTAAAAGGTCTGCTTCCAGTTCTTTGTATGGAACATCCTGAACAATGTAATTCTTATCGATAGCAATACTCGCGGCAATTGCCGCTGATTGCCCAAGCACCATAAAGACCGGCTCCATTCGGATGGATCCAAAGGCGATATGAGTTGCAGAAAGACAGGCAGGTGCGAAAAGATTGTTTACTTCTGATTTTTTTGGAACAATTGATTTATAACTTATCGGATAGGGGCTGGCAACATGTGCTTCAACATTTCCTTCATTTTTTACATAGCCGTTCACATCCACATAACGTTTAATGTTATGCGAGTCCATACCATAAGCTCCCATTCCAACCGGATCTTCTGCCACTATCAGGCGTTCACAGTTTTTCTGGGTCATCACATAATCGCTGACCATCCGTCTTGCTTCCCTGATATACAATTGTCCCTGCCATCCGTCTTTGCTTTCATATTCATCTTTGCAGGTGCCCCAGGTAGAAACCACATCCCGCACTTTTTTAGGAATTCGGGGATGATAGGCCAGAGTCCACATTAAACCTTGCTGGTATTTACGGTGGCGTTCAACAATCTTTTCGCGCTCTTCATAACTTGCTTCGGGGTAGTCGTAGTTCTGTCCAATAAAATCTGTTGAAAATCCTTTCTGGTTATTGGTATCTGTTTTACGGTTAGGCATATCCGAGTTTATCCATGGTACAAGAGGGTCGCCATAGTCATACATCTTTTCTATTGGACCCTCAGCAGCTTCATAATTTCTGAATAACAATTCATAGTCCAGTTCTTTATAACCTGCAGGTTTGGCAAAAGGTATTCTGTTATCGGGATGATTTGTTAAGGTCATGCGGAAACAATAGGTCTGTATCTTATTATCTCCTTTTCCATCAATTCCTGGTTTGCCGGGAGTGATAAATGGAAGCAGTCCACTTGAAGGATCACCTTTTTTAATGTAAGGGTCAACTCCTTCAATAAAATTATGATTATAGGTATTCATTGACACCGTTCTCTTTAGAGTTAGGCCAATTTTGTTTGCCTGGATACCATTTAATGTTTCTCCATATTGATCATTAGATTCGCGGCCAACAGTATAACTTACACCGGCAGCAGCCATTAGATCTCCTTCATAAGTCGCATCGATAAACATCTTTCCCTGATAAACCTGGCCACTTTCCATTTGTATGGATATTATCTTTCCAGAGCTCTTTTTGACTCCGTTTTTACGGTTTAATCTTTGGTTATAAACAAGGTTGATATTTTGTTCCTTGCTTAACATTTCTTTAAAGATCTTCAATGCCGCCGAAGGTTCAAAGGTCCACATTGCATCTTCATGCGCCGCGCTGGTTGTTTGTCCTCCGTCTTTATAAGTTTCCCTTTTTTGCCAGATCCAGTTTTCAGGCTTTTGATAATAGGCTTTTACCTCCTGATAGAACTCCCTTGATAAACCACCTATCGCCTGTTTGTTCCCAATATCCGTTTGCCCGAGTCCGCCGGTTGTGAGTCCACCGATTCTATTTGTAGGTTCTATCAAGATCACTTTTTTACCCAGCCTCGAACTTTGAATGGCTGAGCTGATACCTGTTGAGGTGGCGCCATAGACTACGATATCATAGTTTTGGATGGTTTGGCTGAAAGTGGCCTGATTTCTTGAGCAAATTAGAATCAATAGAAGGATGCCGATTTTGTTAATGGACTTAAGAGTAAAATTTATCGAACACATAAAATCTGTTTTAATCAATATTGAAATACAACTAACCTAAACTAAGGAAATATTTGTGTTTTCTGAATAATATGTTTTGGATGTTTTTACCTTCCCTGTGGTCGGTGTTATCACCGACCACATAACTGTGCATTAAATCTTGCAAGGAGAGTGTGGGATTAATTTCATTGATCCCAATAGGGGGGATCGTCAAGCCAAATGCTGCCGCTACGTTTCACTTCGCTAGTGTCATTTTTTGTTCCATGCTTATACGAGCTATGCTCGTAGCGCCTGAAACAAAAAATGCCATCCGCTTGATGCGGACAGCATTTGGCTTGCGGAGAGGGTGGGATTCGAACCCACGGTACCATTGCTAGTACACGAACTTTCCAAGCTCGCTCGTTCGGCCACTCTGACACCTCTCCAGATTTTTGGCCTTTCCCTTCTGAAGGGATGCAAAAGTATCAAATTTCTATAAATATTGAAGGATTTTACAAATTTTAGATCAATGCTGAATGTTTGAGCCTTCATTTCGTGCTGAAATAATCCAGCATTTTCAATATGTTTGCAGAATCATTCATATTTACCAGCAACCGACAATTAATGCTGAATCTCGAGGAGATTAAAAAGCCCATCGCCGCAGAACTTGAAACTTTCGAAGCAAAGTTTAAAGCGTCTATGCAGAGTTCTGTTCCGCTTCTTGACCGCATTACGCATTATATCGTTAAGCGAAAAGGTAAGCAGATACGTCCGATGTTTGTTTTCCTGTCGGCCAGCCTTTGCGGCGGGATTACAGAAGCGACCTATCGTGGTGCAGCTCTGGTTGAATTATTGCATACTGCTACCCTGGTTCATGACGATGTGGTTGATAACTCTTATGAACGGCGTGGGTTCTTTTCTGTAAACGCTTTATGGAAAAATAAGATTGCGGTTCTGGTAGGTGATTTTCTCTTATCCAAAGGTCTTTTACTTTCAATTAATAATGGTGATTTCGATTTGCTTAAAATCGTATCTGATGCGGTTAAGCAAATGAGTGAGGGTGAATTATTGCAGATTGAGAAGGCCCGCCGTCTGGACATCGATGAAGCAGTCTATTATGAAGTAATCCGTCAGAAGACAGCCTCATTAATCGCTTCATGCTGTTCTTGTGGCGCAGCTTCTGCAGGAGCAGATGCCGAAATAGTCGAAAAAATGCGACTGTTTGGTGAGAAAGTAGGAATTGCATTTCAGATCAAGGATGATCTCTTTGACTTTGGAACAGATGATGTCGGTAAGCCGTTGGGAATCGATATTAAAGAAAAAAAGATAACACTACCCCTGATCTATGCCTTGAATAAAGCAGGCAGTTCTGAAAAACGCAGAATCATCAATCTGGTAAAAAACCATAATGAAGAGTCGGATAAGGTTTCTGAAGTCATTGATTTTGTCCGCAAAAGCGGAGGGCTTGATTATGCCCGCAGCCGTATGGATGCCTATCAACAGGAAGCTTTTACTATTCTAAATGAATTGCCAGAACACGATTCCCGCATTTCCCTCCAGCAATTGGTCAGATTTACTACTGAGCGTAAAAAATAAACATGTCAAACGAGATTGTATTTTTCAGCAGCTTTCTGCTTTTTATTGTACTGATGCTTTCCATCGATCTGGGTCTTTTTAACAAGAAGGATCATAAGGTTAGTATGAAAGAAGCGGCCATCATGAGTTTTATCTGGGTGAGCTTTGCTATAGGTTTTTATTTCATTTTACTTACAGAGGGTGAAATACTGCATGATATAAGCAGCTTTGCTAAGCTTCAGGAAGTAACGATTAAACACCTGCACAACATTACTCTTATCCCGGGGAACTTTGAGGCAAGCCTTTTACTTTATAAACAAAATCTTGCACTTGAATTCCTTACTGGATATGTAATTGAATATGCTTTGTCGGTTGATAATATTTTTGTTATGGTACTTATTTTCTCAGCATTTGGTGTAAATGAGAAGTATTATCACCGTGTGTTGTTCTGGGGTATCATTGGAGCGGTTCTGATGCGCTTCCTCTTTATTTTCCTTGGTTCAACACTCATCAATGAGTTTGGCTGGATCCTTTATATTTTTGGAGCATTTCTGATTTATACAGGTATTGGAATGTTTCTTAGCAGGGATGAGGAGGAAAAAATCGATACCGAGAATCATAAGGTAGTGCGTTTTGCTTCCAGGTATTTTTCTGTTTATCCTGAATATGTCGGCAATAAGTTCTTTATTAAGGTTGATGGAAAAAAAATGGTCACACCTCTTTTCATTGTTTTGCTGATTGTAGAATTTACAGATCTTATTTTTGCGGTTGATTCTATACCCGCAATTTTTGCTGTAACCAAAGATCCTTACATTGTGTTTTTCTCAAACATTTTCGCTATTCTGGGCTTAAGATCTATGTTCTTTTTACTAGTTAATGTGATCCATAAATTTCATTACCTGAAAGTAGGATTGGCCTTTCTGCTCGTATTTATCGGTGTCAAAATGCTTGCACATCACTGGCTGGCCTTATGGGGTTTTACAACCATGCATTCCTTGTTCATCATATTATTTATTCTCACAACGAGTATTGTTGCATCGCTGGTGTTTCCGAAGAGGGGGAATAGGGAATAGGGAATAGGAAATGGGAAATAGGAAATAGGAAATAGCGAGGTCTTTAAGCTTTGCTCATTAATTTGTCAAATGAGCAGGTAATGTCTTTAATCTTTATTCCTTGATCTTTAATCTTAAAACTAAATCTCAACGAACCAGAATTTAATCTTGATTCCCGGCTCTTGATACTTGTATCTTCTTAGAGCATTTTTAGTATCTCATCTACATAAGCTCTGTCATTTGCCAGGCGAGGTACTTTATGTTGTCCTCCAAGTTTACCCCTGTTTTTCATCCAGAGATAAAATGTGCCATCTGGTGCAATATGCAGTAGTGGTCGGCGTAATGCCATATTCTTAAAACGTTTGGCATCATAATCAGAGTTTACTTCTCTTAATGTTTGGTCAAGAACATCTGTGAATCGTTCAATATCATCGGGTTTTTGCTCAAATTCAATAATCCATTCATGTCCTCCGACCTCGTCACCTTCAAAATAAATCGGACAAGCGGTATAATCACGGATGATAGCCTTTGTTTCCTGGCATGCTTTGCTAAGCCCTTTTTCAGCATTGTCAATAATAAGCTCTTCACCAAATGCATTAATGAAATGTTTTGTGCGGCCTGTGATCTGAATGCGATGCGGAGAAAGTGAGGTAAATTTGATGGTATCGCCGATCATGTATCGCCATAATCCGGCATTGGTTGATATAATGAGTGCGTAATTTTTATTCAGTTGCACCTGATCAAGACGCAGGGTTTTTGGGTTCTCTGCATGGATATCCTCCATTGGAAGAAATTCATAATAGATACCATAATCGAGCATCAGGAGCAATTCTTCTGAGTTAGGCTGATCCTGAATACCAAAAAATCCTTCCGATGCATTGTAGGTTTCCAGATAATACATATCATCTGATGGAATAAGTTTTTTAAACTGCTCACGGTAAGGATTGAAATTTACTGCACCATGAAAGTAGAACTCCAGATTTGGCCATACTTCCAGTAGGTTATTTTTACCGGTAATTTCAAGAATGCGTTTTGCAAGAACCAGATTCCAGGTAGGGACACCCGCAATATTTGTTACATTAACATCAATGGTTGCATGAGCTATTTTTTCTACTTTTTCCTCGAAATTGTCCATCAATGTGATTGACATATCAGGAGTGCGGTAAAATTCTGCCCAGAACGGCAGATTTTTTATTAATACAGCAGATAAATCGCCATAACAGGAATCTGTATTTAATTGGTTAATCTGGTGGCTACCTCCCAGTACCAGGCATTTTCCTGTAAATATTCTTGCATCGGGCCGGTTATCACAATACATAGATAGCAGATCTTTACCGCCCTTAAAATGGCATTCTTCGAGTGATTCTTCACTAACCGGAATAAACTTGCTCCGGTCATTTGTGGTTCCCGATGATTTGGCAAACCACTTGATCTCAGATGGCCATAGAATATTCTGTTCACCACTCATCATTTTTTCGATATACGGTTTCAGCGATTCATAATTCTGAATAGGAACCCTTTCTTTAAACTGATCCTGGTTATAGATAGATGAATAACCGTATTTTTTACCCCATTCAGTATGCTGAGCACTGGAGATAAGAGTTTGAAACCATTCATCCTGAACATCATATGGATATTTTATGAAAAGCTCGATCTGATGCATCCGCTTTTTCATGATCCAGGTAAAAATGGAATTTACAATCGTCATTCTGATTTATAGCTTATTTGAGGCTCAGACTTTCTTTTTCCGCAGTTCAAAATTCTGACCAAGATAGAATTTTTTGGCCATTTCATTATTTGCAATCTCCTGAGGTGTACCTGTGAGCATGATTTTACCTTCAGCAAGTAAGTAAGCTCTGTCAGTAATGGAAAGAGTTTCCTGAACATTATGATCGGTAATCAGAATTCCGATATTACGTAGTTTAAGTTTTGCCACAATACTTTGAATTTCTTCTACAGCGATAGGGTCAACACCGGCAAATGGTTCGTCCAGAAGGATAAACTTCGGATCGGCAGCAAGTGCTCTTGAAATTTCTGTTCTTCTTCTTTCACCTCCCGAAAGCAGATCACCTCTGTTCTTTCTAACTTTATGGAGGCTGAACTCATCAATCAATTGCTCAAGCTTTTCTCTTTGTTCTTCTTTGCTGAGTTTGGTCATTTCAAGTACTGCCTTGATATTATCTTCAACAGATAATTTTCTGAAGACTGAAGCCTCCTGTGCAAGGTATCCGATACCTTTTTGAGCCCTGCGATACATGGCATCCTCGGTAATATCTACATCATCAAGAAAAACATGCCCTTCATTTGGCCTGATTAAGCCAACAATCATATAGAAGGAAGTTGTTTTCCCTGCACCATTTGGTCCCAGCAAGCCAACAATTTCTCCCTGCGAAACATGAAAGGATACATTATTAACAACAGTACGTTGCTTATATTTTTTTACCAGATTCTCTGCTCTTAAGATCATAGTTTCTGGTTTGGAAGAGCTGGTTTTATCCCCTTGATATTCAATTGTATCGTTTTTTTCTCTTTCCATGTGTTCTCTTCAATAGTATAACAAATGTCAAACGGTGCTCCCGAATTGATCAGTGTCAGGTAATCACCCAAATTAAAGCCTATGCAATTAAAATAGGTCAGATTATCCTGATGCACACACATTTTCAAATGATTGCTGCCAACAATTGTTGCCGCACCATAAGTATAAACATTTCTGCTAACAAAAACAGGAGCCATATTTTGAGGGCCGAATGGTTCAAACTGTTTTAGTATCCGGAAGAATTTAGGATCGATCTGTTTGAGTTCAATTTCAGCGTCTATATTTATGGCCTGTACAAGCAAATCTTCGGTAATGCTGGCTGCTACCACCTCTTCAAAGCGTTGCTGAAATGCAGGAATATTCTCTGTTTTCATTGTCAATCCTGCAGCATATTTGTGTCCTCCAAATTGTATGAGTAAATCACTGCATTCACATAATGCTTCATAAAGGTCGAATCCGGCAACGGATCTTGCCGAGCCTGCTGCAAGTCCGTTCGAGTAGGTCATAACAATGGTCGGGCGGTAGTACTTTTCGGTGAGTCTTGAAGCAACAATCCCGATAACACCTTTATGCCAATCTGCATTATAAACCACTGTAGTTTTTCGATTGATTAGAATGGGGTCGTGATCAATCAATGCTAATGCCTGTTCAGTAATATTACTGTCGTATTCTTTGCGCTCTGTATTTTTTGTGTTTATGATCTGACTTTTTTCAAGGGCTATTGCCTCATCATCTGCAATCAGTAGGTTTACAGAATGTTTTGCATCATCAATTCTTCCCGCGGCATTAATTCTTGGTCCGATTGTGAATACCACATCCATGATAGTCAGATTATCTTTTCTACCTGAACTGTTCATGAGGGCTGATAAGCCCTTGCATGGATTTGTGTTTAACATCTGAAGCCCATACCAGGCAAGAATACGGTTCTCACCTGTGATTGGTACAATGTCTGAAGCAATACTTACAGCAACCAAATCCAGATAAGAGTTTATCTGCTCGAAGGGAATATCGTACTGGATGGCATAAGCCTGGATCAGCTTAAAGCCAATACCACATCCTGATAGTTCTTTATAGGGATACTTGCAATCACTGCGTTTAGGATCAAGAACTGCTATAGCGGCTGGTAGGTGCTCTCCGGGAAGATGGTGATCGCAAATAATAAAATCGATTCCTTTTTCATTGGCATAATCGATTTTATCGACAGATTTAATACCGCAATCCAATGCGATAATTAGTGTATAGCCATTTTCAAAAGCATAATCGATTCCCTGAGTGGAAATGCCATAACCTTCACTATAGCGATCGGGGATGTAAAAATCGATATCTGAATGATACTTTTTAAAGAAACTGAAAGTGAGGGCGACCGATGTGGTACCATCTACATCATAATCACCATAAATAAGGACTCTTTCTCCTGATGTTATTGCCTGATTGATACGGAATACTGCGGTTTCCATATCCTGCATGAGAAAAGGATTATGAAGCTTACTAAGGTCAGGCCTGAAAAAATTTCTGGCCTCTTCAAAATCAGTGATCCCTCTTTTAACCAGAAGGCTGGCAAGAACCTTGGCAATATTGAGCGATTCCTGTAATTCTGCTATTGCTGCAAGGTTTTCAACCTCCCGTTCCACCCACCTTTTTTGCATATCTTTGCTTTAGTAAACTGTAAAAATAGAATTTAACATTATAATAAACAAAGAACATTGAAAGCTTTCGCCTTATATGAGGGATCTTATTCTGTAGATAGTTCAAAGACATTTATTCCTTTCGATCCTGCAATTCATAATCCAAAAGACAGACCTGCATCCCTGTTTATTTATGTGCAGCCTTTTCTGGTTGAAACAGGGAATGATCTGATTATTCTGGATACCGGACTAGGTTTTCATAATGAGAAGGGTGAACTGATTATACATGAGAATATTCGGAAGGCTGGATATGATCCTTCTGATGTAAGTCTGGTGCTAATGTCGCATCTGCATTTTGATCATGCGGGGGGAATGGTTAATAATTCAAATGGCAAAGTATCGTTGAGCTTTCCGAATGCTGAATATGTGATCCAAAGAGGAGAATGGGAAGCTGCTTACAGTAAACCTTCGAGATCATATAGAACGGAGATCTTTGATTTTGTTCAACGTAGCGGTTCGGTTCATTTTATTGAAGGAAGTGGTCAGTTGAACCGGGAGATTGCATTTGAACTTACAGGTGGGCATTGCGAATATCATCAGGTTTTCCTGATCAGGGAGGATGAGGAGACTATTTTTTTTGGGGCAGACATTCTTCCTGAGCCAGAGCAGTTGCTAAGGAAGTTTATTGCCAAATATGATTTTGATGGCAGAAAATCTATGGAATTAAGATCAGAATACGGAAAGCGGGCTGCTGAAGAACATTGGGAGTGCTTATTCTATCATGCTAAAAGCCGAGCGATTGCAAAAGTAGCATTTGAAGATGAGGCCTTCAGAATATTATAAGAAGAATCAAGAGCTAGAAACCAGGACAAAATTCTGGTTCAGTTGAAACTTAGTTGTTAGAATAAAGAATAAGGAGCAAAAACTATTATGTCTTCATTTGACATTTAGTATGAATCTCAAAGTTGTCAACTATCAATTTTCAACTGTCAATTAAATAAGCGCAAAGAAAGAAAAGTTTATAGCTGAATAATGATCTGTCTTTGTTCCTTAATCCTTATTGTTTGTTCTGATTTAGCTTTTCTTTGCGGTCAGGTTGATGTTCAGTTCAAACTCATCATCAATAGCTTTGTCGCCAATGTCGCCAAAGAAGGTTTTTGAACGAAACTTGATGTCATATTTTGTACGGTCAACCCTGATACCTGAGGCTACTGCAACGACCACTCCTTTTTCCTGTTTGACAGTTGCAGGAAATGTCAGGGAGTGCGTGATCCCTTTAATAGTCAGGTTTCCGGTAATATTTACTCTGTCTTTTCCGGCAGGAGTAACTTTTGTAATCTCAAACTTAGATGTTGGACTTTTCTCTGCTGAAAAGAAATCGGGTGATTTTAAATGGGTCGTAACCCGGGCATTATCTGATGTGATGCTCGACATATCCATAAGAAAAACACCTTTTTGCAAAGACTTGCCATTGTAAACCAGGCTGCCCTCTGTGATTTTGACTGTTCCGGTATGGCCTCCACCAACTTTTTTTGCTGACCATCCGATTGTGGAATTTGCTGTGTCAACCATGTAAACATCTTCTTTAACCAGGTTGAAGGCCATTATAAAGACGGAGCCTATTAGTAGGATTGTAAAAGTGAATAATTTTTTCATTAGTGTATAGTTTTGTTTTTTAAGTTCCATTTTATGGGATTGCATGAACTTAATCTCATTT
>CAZGWG010000096.1:0-13264 GCA_964529165.1 uncultured Sphingobacterium sp. | reverse complement strand
CAACTTTGTAATGCCAACCGCAAGAGCAGGTACTTTTTCACTTTTCGGGATAGGCGGACTTAGTAATATTGATGATAAAGCTGAACGGGATCATACCGCATGGAAAGAACGATTTGAAAGCCGTGATGCAAAATTTGGCTATGATGCAGGAAGCGTAGGATTAAAACATTTGTTCATCGCAGGCAAAAAAGTATATTTTAATAATATAATTTCCTACTCAGCAAGTCGCAGCTCTTTTACTGTAGACAGTTTAACGACCAGCTATCAGGCTATTTTACGCGATAAAAGCCTGAATGATAATAGTACAATCCGCTATGCAGGATCAATGAATTACAGTATTAATCCGGCAAATACGATTCGTGCAGGAATAAATGCCAGTTTCCTTGGCTTTAATATTTTCACAGAAAATTTCGACCCTCTGAGCAATAGTTTGAGAGAACTGGTCAATCAGAAAGGGAATACCAGCAGTTATGATGCCTTTATTCAGCATAGGGCACAACTAAGCAGCAAACTTACTTTAAATACAGGCGTTCATGCGAACTATTTCAGGCTAAGTGAAAGCTGGAGTATCGAGCCTCGTTTCGGTATTAACTGGCAGATCGCAGCAGATCAGCAACTGTCATTTGGTACCGGAGTTTACAGCCGCCTTGAGCCCCTATCCTATTATTATGCTAAGGACAGGCTTTTTCCGGCACAGAACAGCGCGCAACTTAAACCTACAAAATCTGCACAGGCTACTATTGGTTATGAGAAGCAATTTAGAAACAATCTGAAGTTTAAAACAGAAGCCTATTATCAGCATTTATATGATGTTCCGGTTTCTGTTGATCCTAATATTAATCTTTCATTACTGGATGTATCAGATCATTCTGCAATCTACTCTTCTTCTTACAGACAATTGGTTAACAAAGGAACCGGTAAGAATTATGGCATCGAATTTTCTCTCGAAAAGCCACTGAGCAGCGGTTACTATTTTATGCTTAGCTCCTCACTATTCGATTCTAAATTTAAAGCTCTTAGCAAACAGGAATTCAACACTGGGTTTAATACCAACTATGTGGCTAACCTGATTACCGGGAAAGAATGGAAAACCGGGAAAAATCAAAATAACCTGTTTGGGATGAATGCGAAACTGATCTATGCAGGCGGAAGAAAATACTCACCGGTTAATCTTGCTGAATCCATACGTCTTGATCAGGAAGTGATTGACGAAAGCAGAGTTAACACCCTTACTACTGATCCGTACGTTCGTGTAGATTTTTCTGCAAGCTATCGCATCAATTCCAAAAAAGTCGGCCATTTTATCATAATGGATATTCAGAATGTAATTAACAGGGAAAATGTAATGGGCATGCACTATAATCCAAGTAAACGAATCATGGAAGAAAGAACGTGGACAGGCATTATACCTACTCTGAATTACAGAATAGAGTTCTAGTCTGGCTTTGGCTGAATTAAGGATTTATCTTAACGTCGATAATATAATATGGTTTGAATACGACAGAAAGGGCTCCAGAGCTACAGGTATTGCTTTTTGAAAGCAATACCTGTGTGTTATAGGCTGGCACAGCCCTTTCCTCCGGAGTAGTTCCGGCATGAAATCGCATTCTATTTCAAATTACCAACAGCCGGAAGCTACCTCCTGCGGCAAGGTTTATTATACCCGGGTCTGTTTTTCATCGGAACGTACTGCCCGAAAATCTGTTTAGGACAGCACAAGGGACCAGCAGTACAAAAGAGTAACAGACCCGGCTTTCTAAAACCAGAGAAAATTATCCAATCTTAAATAGTCCGGCAAGATTTTTCATTGAACTCACCTTATCTAAAATCAATAATTATTTAGCTGGCTGTTAAATAATTATTGATTTTATTATTATTTTAGATAATCCTACCCCAAAAAATCAGGCAATAAACAGAATGAAACACCTGCCACTATCCGAACTAAATCAGGAAGAGCTATTGAAGAAAGAAAAGACTTTAAAAACAGCAAGTACTGCACTGAGCGGTTTGCTGATTGTATTAGCAGCTACATCTGTTTATCTGACATATCTGCAAGGATTTTCAGTGTTTACTGTCCTCCCGGTGGCTTTTCTTCCGATACTGACAGTCAATATTGCTAATCTGAAGAAACTACGTACTGCAATCGAATCCAGGAAAAGCTAATCTCCTTATTTAAGAACAGGTTTTATTTTAAGCTGTTTGCTTCCATAAAGCATCCCTGAATAGAGATTTGTAAAAATTTCCTCCATTTCTTGCCATTCCTGAAAATAAATCAAGAATTGTTTCTAAATTCCGGATACCATCCGCTCTGCCTCATTAACCTGAAATTTTGTGGTTCAGGAAATCTGAACATCCCTCAAAAAAAGAAATAAAAAGAATTATATTCAGGCAATTATAAATCTAAAGATCATGTCAAGAGCTTTTATCTCAATAATTTGTCTATTTCTTATGTGCTCAAGCAATTCTATTCATGCCCAGCAAGTTATGCCTCTGTATCCCGGGGAAATTCCGAACAGTAAAGCTTCTGTTGATAAGGAAAAATCGGAAATGGGTAAAGATGGGATTCTTAGGATCAGCAATGTTTCCAATCCAACACTAAGCATGTACAAGCCGGAGAAATCAATTGATAAGGGTGCTGCAGTGATTATTTGTCCGGGTGGCGGATATAAGATCCTGGCTGCCTCCCATGAGGGTGCTGATGTAGCCAGTGAACTGAATAAATGGGGCATTACAGCCTTTGTATTAAAATATCGTATCCCAAATGACACAATCATGCCGGATAAATCAATCGGCCCCTTACAGGATGCCCAGCGGGCTATACAACTCGTCCGGGAAAATGCTGCCGAATGGAATATAGATCCGGATAAAATTGGAATCATGGGCTTCTCAGCAGGTGGTCATCTTGCTGCCAGTGCTTCCACAAGATTCGGTGAAACCTTGATTGCGAATCCGAAAAACACTTCTTTAAGACCTGATTTCTCCATTTTGATCTACCCGGTAATCAGTTTCATGGATGGAATCACCCATAGGGGAAGCAGGGAAAATCTACTTGGAAAAAATCCTGACCTGAGGCTACTGGAAAAATATTCCAATGAACTGGCAGCAAGCCTAAAAACCCCTCCTGCATTTTTGGTACATGCGGGTGATGATGCTGCGGTACCGGTTAATAACAGTATTGTTTATTATGAAGCATTACTAAAACATAAGATTTATAGTAATATGATTGTTTATCCCAGAGGAGGACATGGCTTCGGAATGAATAATAAAACTACCGCAGATAAATGGATGGACAATTTAAAAAACTGGTTATCATCAACCAATATGCTATAAATCAGCAAGCCTCAGATCTGAATATTTTTTATAATTTCAGGCTCGATGAAATTATATCTTTTTACACTGCTTATTTTCCTTTCACAACTATTAATATCCTGTGGTCATATCAGCAAGATAAACGAAGAACCTGCTCCAACATTTACCGCCATAAAAGGGATTAAATACTCGGAAGTTAAGCGCCGTTTCAATAATGGTCTCTCATTCACTGATCAGGGATTTCAACTGGAGCCTGAATGGAATATCTATTTTAATGCTGATGATTCTGTAAGGATCTTCAGTCCGGAGAAGAAACAATACATGACCTACCGCATATTCCATAGCCATAAAGCTCTGTTTCAGTTTGCCCGCGAATGGTTCAGGGTAAAACATGTCAGTAAAGATAGTCTGGTGTTCCAGGTTATGGAACTGGAATCCAGGGCCGTGATGGAAGATCTTTCGAATATTACCATGACACTCTATGCAGATGATTATATCACAAATGTACTCAAAACCACTGCTGAGAAACTGAAAGCTCCTTCAAAGGAAGACTCGCTGTTTATTAAATACCGTGCTATACAGGCAAACAGTGATCCGGATAGCGCATTTGCAGCAAGGAATCCGGTGGTATTGAAAAGCAGAAGTAAAATTACCCGGGTCGAGAAGATCATGCCCAGTCTCGACCCTTATTTGGGCCATGTTAACCGCTCTGAAGAATATCTCTATCCCGAGTACCGGATCAATATTGATAAAGCTTATCAGGATTTTCAATATTCATTTTCAGTAATTGTTGATCACAATGGCAAAATGCATTTCAAACAATTCCTGGTTGCCGTTGAGCCAGAATTCATCGAAACCAAAACAAAAGTGGCAAAGGGAATAATTGATGTTTATTTGCGAAATACACTGAATATTACACCCGGAAATACACTTGGCTTTCCACATTCAAGTGTGATTAATCTGCATGTGATTGGGAGGAAGTGATCTCAATTAAACCAATCACATTACCAAAAGGGTCTCTGATACTTCCTAAACGGATACCATCTCCTACAGAATGGATTTCCTGATGAATAAGCACATTTCTGGATTTAAAATGCTCAAAGGCCTCATCGATTTCTTCTATTTTCCAATAGGTGATGCTGTTATTTCCACCAGAATATTCAGCAGATGAGGGATCCAGTCCCAACTCAAAACCTCCGATATTAAAACCCACATAAAAACTTTCATCAAAATAAGGTTTAATACCAAATATCTCTGAATACCATATCTTAGCCTTTTCCAGGTCTGATACATGGTAAACAACGGTTTGAAGTCCTTTTAACATGTTAATGAATAATTTTAAATAATAACTCTTTCATTAGTTCACCCTGCTCGGTATTTCCACTTGCATCAACCCCCTTGGTCTTCATATCACATTCCCTTAAATAACTAATTACCCTAAACACTTTCTCTCTGCTGTAATTTCTGGCCGCCTGCTCATATTCTTTCACAAAGAATGGGGCAATGCCGAGTGCACTTGCTAATCCCTGAGGAGATTTGTCGCCTGCATAATGATATTTCAGCACTTTCGTAAAATATGAATTTAAAGCTCCAAGCAGGAGTTGTATTGGATTATTTTTAGGATTGTCTGCAAAATAATTGATAATCTGATTCACCTTAAAGGCATCTTTCCTCGCTATGGCGTTCTGAAGTTCAAAAACATTGTATTCCTTACTGATCCCGATATTATTCTGAATATCGGAAGTAGTAATTTCATTTCCCGCTTTTACATTCAGCATCAGTTTTTCGAGCTCATTTGCCACTTTTGACAAATCATTGCCCAGATATTCGGCCATCAATGCCGAGGCCTGCACCTGAATAGAATAGCCCTTTTCACGAACGAATCCCTCAATCCAGCCGGGCACTTTATTTTCATGAATCGTAGCTGATTCAAAAACAATACCCTTCTTCTCAATGGCTTTGTAGGTCTTCCGACGCTTATCAAATTTACCGTTCCGGTAACAGAATACCAGAATGGTACTGGTTAAAGGATTTTCAAAATAACTGAGCAAAGGATCGGCTGATTTCTTATCATCATCACCATCCTTGCCCCATTTAAGATCCTGCGCTTCCTTTACAAGTATCACCTGATAATCACTCATCATCGGATACCTTTTTGCTGCATTGAGGATACTCATCAGGTCAGAATCCTTACCATAAAAAACAGTCTGATTAAAGCCCTTCTCTGCATCAGAAAGTACATTAGACTCTATATAATCACTAATCTGATCAATATAAAAAGATTCTTCGCCATGCAGCAGGTATACCGGTTTAAACTTCCGGTTTTTCAGGTCTTTAATAAGTTCGTTGCTATTCATTTTGGTTTTCGAAATTACGAAATAATGCAATCACTGTTGCCTGGTTAAAATAAATTTTCGGATATAATAGCCATTTATATTCTACCTTAGGATATTTTTATTATCCTGTAAAATTCTAGTCATCCCGTGAGGATTGTATCAATTCTTATACTTCTTTCACTGACTTAAAACTTGCAGTATTTTACCTATTCTCACAGAACTTTTAATAAGCTTTGGCCCAGGCACAAAATCTCCGTTAACGTTTTTTTCCGCCTTGGCTGGTGCGGTAGAGACAAGCCAAGCCTTGATACTGACTTTCGAAGCAGCAGATGCAGCGGCGGCATTTTGTTTCTTTTCTGCTGCAGGAAAAGAAAAAGAGAATAATTATGAGTTAAGAATAAGATTATTACTCCTATAATTTCAATTTTCCCGGACAATACTAGACCATACTAATAATGCTATTCTTTAGAAATATATTTCCGGTTTGCTCAGATATTTCAAATTAAAACCCAGGTGATAGTGAAGATTAAAATCATTTTCTGAAATTTACAGTAATGTTCAAACCCGCCCCATTAAATCTTCCATCCTATTCGTTTAGAATCAAAGAGGAAAACGGAATCAGTTATATTTTTGATGAGATCCGGAAAAAGTATCTGGTTCTTACACCTGAAGAATGGGTCAGACAGCACTTGATTCAGTTTCTGATCAGGGATAAAAAATATCCCCGCTCGCTCATCAGGCTCGAAGGGGGATTGAAACTGAACAGTCTCCAAAAGCGCTCAGATATTCTGTTCTTTAACAGGTATGGTGAAAAGATCCTGCTTGTTGAATGTAAAGCACCTTCAGTTAAGATAACTCAGGACGCTTTTGACCAGATTGCCCGCTACAATTTTGTTCATAAAGTACGATGGCTGCTGGTTAGTAATGGCATGCAACATTTCTGCTGTGAGATTGATTTTGAAAAGCAATCTTACCGATTTGCAGAAGAACTCCCTGAGTATTCAGGCTGAGTATAAATAATTAATGCTTCTGGAATGACAAGATTCATTTTATTGGCACGATTATTCTATCTTTATAAACATCAGGTCGAAATAAGCTGGACAAATTGTCCTGGAGTATTGAAACTACGGCTTTAAGTTCATTTATCTGATTAACCCTCACTCGTTCTAAATTCACCTCTTAACAGGTGGCCATTACTTGTGTTTTACACCTTTTAGTATTATGGCCATTCTGATTTTTTTTATTGCCCATTGGTTTCTTTCGCTGTTCTTTCAGACTTTCTTTCAGCACCGCTATGCCTCCCACAGAATGTTTACGATGTCAAAAACATGGGAACGCATTTTTTATTTTATGGCATTTATTTTTGAAGGGGCTTCTTTTTTAAATCCCCGCGCATATGCCATGATGCACAGAGAGCATCATGCTTACAGTGATACCGAAAAAGATCCCCACTCCCCCCATTTTTTTACTGATGTATTTCAGATGATGAAAGCCACAATTATAACCTTCCGCGATCATTTAAAGCGTACTAAAGATCCGGAATCCCGTTTTAAAGGTTATTATCCTGAGTGGCCAATAATCGACCGGATCGGATCTTCAATCGCTTCCAGGCTCCTGTTCGGTGCTGCTTATACCTGGTTTTATATTGAATTTGTTCCAAAAGGCTCTGAATGGATGTTTTTCCTGCTTCCGGTTCATTACCTCATGGGACCAATACATGGTGCAATTGTAAACTGGTGCGGTCATAAATACGGTTATTCAAACTTCGATAATAAGGACAAATCAAAAAATACCACTCCTTTTGATTTTTTAATGCTTGGCGAATTATTCCAGAACAATCACCATCGCTATCCCAATAGTGCCAATTTTGGTAAGAAATGGTTTGAAATTGACCCGGTTTATCCTTTAATGAAACTGATGGATGCAATCGGAATTATTCAGCTAAAAAAGGCAGTCTGATTAAGCAGTAGAATTGAATTAGTTGTATCCTCTAATCCGATTTCCGGCTCCCTGATTACGGTAGAATTTCCATCTTCTTAAAACCAGATTCTTTTCATCAGGCGGGATATTAAATTTAAGTCCGCAATTATTTTTATATAACTAACTTTGCTTAATCCTTTTTAAACAGGTATTTTAATGCTTATAAGTTTATAGTTTCATGAGACTGCTAAGGTACTTTTATCTGATCCTGCTCTTGCTGTCTTATAATAAATCGTATAGTACTCATACGTCTCAAGATAATGTACCGGATGCTAAAAATGGAATTCTTGACCTGCGAAACTATTCTCTGAAAGACATTATTCCATTAGATGGTGAGTGGCAATTCTACTGGAACCAGTTGATTGATTCAAGCAGTAACCCGAACCTGAAACACGAACTGGTTAATTTCCCATTCAGATGGGATAATCACATTATAGATGGAAAAAAGCTACCTGCCTATGGTTATGCCAGCTATAAACTTACTGTCCTCCTGCCAAGAACTACTGAACCCCTGCGTATTATCGTCCCTGAGATGTACTCAGCCTACAGCTTATTTATTAATGGCAAGAAAGTGGCTCAAAATGGGAAAGTCAGTACGAATAAAGATGGTTTTATACCTTACTGGCAATTTCAGACAGTTGACCTTAATGAAAATCAGGACAGCCTGAATCTGGTTCTGCAGGTTGCAAACTTTTCCCATTCCAAAGGTGGTGTATCCAAATCAATTACTCTGGGAACAAAATCACTTATGGAGACCCATTGGATGCATACAATTGCCATCGA
Organism: uncultured Sphingobacterium sp.; assembly: GCA_964529165.1. GTDB lineage: Bacteria > Bacteroidota > Bacteroidia > Sphingobacteriales > Sphingobacteriaceae > Daejeonella. The sequence goes on along the minus strand of CAZGWG010000096.1, from coordinate 4,856 downwards.
TCTGCTTTTAACAGGTTGTTTGTTTATGGGCGGACTCTTCTTTCTGGGTTTATACCTCCTGGGTAGTCGTGATAAAGCCATCCTCCTGTTTTCTCTCTATTCCATTGTTTACAGCTATAGAATAATGGGAATCGGCAATTATATTTTTCACACAATAATTCCAGGCATCGACTGGTTTATTACAATCCGTATGGAGTACATCAGCTTGTTTCTTGGAATCGGACTGTTTACTCTTTACACAAACTTCCTCTATCCGAGAGATATAAATAAACTGATTGTCAGGACGATCAGTATTTTATGTTTCACTTTTGCAGTAATTTCATTACTGTTTCCGCCAGTAATTTTTTCACAGCTCATTAACCCATTCATAATAGTAATGCTCAGTTGCATCATTTATGTACTGGTCGTTTACTTTCGGGCCTATAAGAAAAGACGGCCCGGTTCACTATTTGCATTATTGAGTTCGCTGATGCTCATGATCATATTTACTATCCTGATTCTGAACTATTGGCACCTATCTCCAAGCTTGCAATTACCAAGCTTTATCTGCTATATCGGATTCTTTTTCTTTCAGTCACTTATTCTTTCCAACAGGGTTTCTTTCACACTTAAAAATGCCAGAGAACAGGCTGAACAAGGTCTATTAGCGAAAAGTGAGTTTTTGAGTACCATGAGCCATGAGATCAGAACTCCGCTAAATTCTGTAATTGGAATGAGTCACTTACTGCTAAAAGAAAATCCCCGCAAAGACCAGATAGAAAGTCTCAATGTGATGTTATTCTCTGCTAATAACTTATTGGCAATTGTGAATGATATTCTTGACTACAATAAGATTGAAGCCGGAAAGATCTCATTTGAAAGCATTGAGATGGATATTGCCTCAATTTCCAGAAATATCACCAGAGGACTTCAGGTCTCAGCCAGCGATAAAGGTATCCAGCTAAAATTAAATCTGGATGATTCCATACATACCCGGATTTTTGGAGATCCAACCAGGCTATCCCAGGTTCTGAGCAACCTTGTCCATAATGCAATCAAATTTACCGAGCAGGGCTCAGTACAGCTCCATATAAAAAAAATTAAAGAAACTGAAAATCACATTACTCTGAAATTTAGTGTAAAAGACACAGGAATCGGCATTTCTAAAGAAAAACAAAAACTTATCTTTGAGCGCTTTACGCAGGCTGATTCCTCTACTTCACGTGGATTTGGTGGTACGGGCTTAGGGCTTGCAATCAGTAAAAAGATTCTGGAATTACAAAATTCGACCCTGCATCTTCAAAGTGAAGAAGGTAAAGGTTCCGATTTTTATTTTACCCAGACCTTTCAAAAAAGTTTACAAAACCTAGAAAAACAAGAAGAAAATATGAACCCTACAGGTGAAGACACCAACTTACTGAGTGGAATCAGAATCTTATTAGCCGAGGATAATCCGATTAATGTTTTAGTAGCTCAAAAATTCCTGGAACGCTGGGGCGCTAAAATTGAAACAGCGAGAAACGGACTTGAAGCACTTAATATGGTTGACCCGGAGAAACATGACCTGGTGCTGATAGACCTGCACATGCCGGTAATGGATGGTTATGAAGCAAGCCGGAAAATGAGAGAAAAAGGAATAAATCTGCCAATTATCGCACTGACAGCAAATCTGCCAAATGAAATTGAAGATGAAATCAAACTTAGCGGTATAAATGATCTGGTTGTTAAGCCCTTTCTTCCTGATGAATTATACAGAAAGGTACTTCATTACGTTTCAAAAAAAAATTAAAGACACCATATTAAATTGACCTTGGTGCTGCGATTTTGATTTGCAGTAAAAAAGTCAAATTTTATTTCATCTTGTATTAAATAAATATTAATCGTAATATTGCAATATATTATGGGACTCACTAAATCAGAAATATTCTCAGCGGAGCAGAACCACCTGGCTCAATTACTGAAAGCTTTGGCGCATCCTGCACGAATAGCCATCCTTCAGGAAATTATGAAATCAAATACCTGTATTTGTGGCGACCTGGTTAATGAACTCGGGCTGGCGCAAGCCACCATCTCTCAGCATCTCAAAGAACTAAAAAATTCAGGATTAATACAGGGAACTGTTGAGGGTGTGAGCGTTTGTTATTGCATTAATCCCAAGACCTGGAAAGTACTTGAAAAAGAATTTGGAGACTTTCTTGCTGCAGTAAAAACCATCGATAACTGCTGTTAAAATTTTTTAAACTTAAATATCGTAATATTACAATAAATAGAAATCATGAAAACTGAAGCAGAAATCAAAGAACTTGTCAGACAAAAATACAGTGAAATTGCATTACAGGATAAAGCTGTAAATGAAAGTTCATGCTGCGGAGCCGGCGGATGCAGCACCGAAGTATATCATATCATGACCGATGATTACTCTGACCTGGAGGGCTATAATCCGGAGGCTGATCTGGGCCTGGGATGTGGTTTACCAACTCAGTTCGCGGCAATTAAAAAAGGGGATGTGGTTATTGATCTTGGATCGGGTGCAGGAAATGATTGTTTTATCGCCAGGTCTGAAGCTGGTGAAAATGGAAAAATCATCGGAATAGATTTTACCGAAGCCATGATCAATAAGGCTAGACAAAATGCCGAAAATCTGGGTTTTAACAATGTCGAATTTCGTCAGGGGGATATTGATCAGATGCCGCTAAGCTCCAACATTGCAGATGTAGTAGTGAGTAATTGCGTGCTCAACCTTGTTCCGAATAAGGATAAGGTTTTTAAGGAAATTTACAGAGTTTTAAAACCAGGAGGTCATTTCAGTATTTCTGATGTGGTACTCATTGGAGAACTTCCTGAACAGATTAAAAATGCTGCTGAGATGTATGCAGGCTGCGTTTCGGGGGCGATACAAAAGGAAAGCTATCTTGAATTGATCAGAATCAATGGCTTTGAAAATATTAGATTACAAAAGGAAAAACCGATAATTATTCCGGATGACATTCTGAAAAACTACCTTCCTGCAGAAGAAATCAGTGCATTCAAATCAGGAGAAACAGGAATTTTCAGTATCAGTGTTTACGCCGAAAAACCAAAACAGGCAGGGGTTTGTGTACCTGGCGGAGGATGTTGCTGATCATGTAAACCCCTGTCAGCCTTTTGAAGGCTGACAGGGGTTTAGGAACGCTGACAGGGTTTAGAACCCTGTCAGCGTTTTTAATCCCGCTTCCAGAATTTTCAGCTTCGACAAAGCATCTTCTTTCTTTTTCCGTTCAATTTCAACTACTTCAGGCTTGGCGTTTTGCACAAAACGTTCATTAGACAGTTTCCCATCTACTGCACGTAAAAAGCCTTTCAGATATTCTATTTCCTTTTCTATTCTCAGCTTCTCAGTCTCCGGATCAATATTATTCTCCAATGGCACAAAGAATTCATCTTTGCCGGCCATAAATGCACCTGCTCCGCTTACAGGTTCTTTTACAAATTGAGAGTCACTGATATTGGCGAGTCTGGAAATAATATTAAAATAATCCTGATACCTGATTTCTGAATTAACTTTAATTTTCAAAGTTAACGCCTCCTTAGGTGAAATTTGCTTTGTATTTCTGATATTTCTGATCTCCGAAATCACCTGTTTTACAGTATCAATATCATGCACAAGTACCGCATCAATATCACCTGCTGCAGGATAAGCTGCAACAATACAGCATTCCATTTCTCCGCGCGGAACGAACAGGTCATCATGCCATAATTCCTCTGTCAGGAATGGCATTAAAGGATGAAGTAATTTCAAGATCCGTTCAAAATATTCAACAGTAATCTGATAGGTTTCCCGATCTATCGGCTGCTGATAAGCAGGCTTGATCATTTCCAGATACCAGGCACAGAAATCATCCCAAACCAGTTTGTATATTCCCATTAGCGCCTCAGAGAGACGATACTGCTTATAATTTTCCTCAATCTCTGTAAACGCCTGATTAAAAGCAGAGTCAAACCATTTTATCGCCTGCTGATTGGTATTACCAAGTCCCGGATCAACTTCCCATCCTTTAACCAACCGGAATGCATTCCATATTTTATTCGCAAAATTCCTTCCCTGCTCACAATAGCTTTCATCAAACATCAAATCATTTCCGGCAGGAGAACATAAAAGCATACCTACCCTAACCCCATCGGCTCCGTACTTCTCAATCAGTCCGATCGGATCAGGAGAATTACCCAATGATTTGGACATTTTCCTTCCTTGCTTATCACGTACTATTCCTGTCAGATAGACATTCCTGAAAGGCACTTCACCCCTGAACTCATGCCCGGCCATAATCATCCTTGCCACCCAGAAAAACAGGATCTCGGGAGCCGTTACCAGATCATTTGTTGGATAATAATAATTGATATCTGCATTTTCAGGGTCCTTAAATCCATCAAAAACAGAGATCGGCCAAAGCCAGGATGAAAACCAGGTATCTACCACATCATCATCCTGCCTGATTTGACTTGAATCTGATTCAGGAAACAGCTTCTTAAACTCCACAATTGCTTCCTGCTCTGTTTTCGCAACAACCCACTCCCCCTTTTTATTATACCATGCCGGGATTCGCTGTCCCCACCACAACTGCCTGCTGATACACCAGTCTTTCACATTTTCCATCCAGTGTTTATAGGTATTTATAAACTTGTCAGGAATTAATTTTATCTCGCCATTTAAAACATAGTCAAGTGCAGGTCCCGACATTTCAGACATTTTGCAGAACCATTGCATTGAAAGTTTAGGCTCAATCGCAGCATCTGTACGTTCAGAGAAACCAATCTGAGATTTATAATCCTCAAGCTTTTCCAGATTACCGGCCTCTTCAAGCATGACCTGAATCTTTTTCCTTGCAGCAAAACGATCC
>CAZGWG010000095.1:0-13472 GCA_964529165.1 uncultured Sphingobacterium sp. | reverse complement strand
AGAATGGATGTTTCTTTTTCGTTTGGGGGGTATATGCTTCTTTTTGCAAGGCTTCATTTTTCAGCAGGTAGGATGCAATGGCATTTTTGTCGGCTTCGCTAAGATTCTTGAAGGCGGGCATCATTCTTCTTCCTGAACTGATCAGATTTTTAAAATCTGAGGTTTTATATCGTTTATTCAAATCAGTTAAGGCAGGAAAATTGCCGGAACCTTTCAAGTCGGTGCCATGACAGCCACTGCAATTTTTAGTATAAAGGGAAGTTCCGGCTTCGAGATTTGTTTGACTTGGTTTAGCAGGTTTTTCAATGCGATTATCCTGCATGTTGACAATCCAGGGTAATTCATTTGCATTGATATACATAATCCCACTTTCAGGATCAACTGAAGGGCCACCCCACTCGCCACCACCGGTTAGTCCGGGGAAAACCAATGTACCCTCTATGCTTGGGGGTGTAAACATTGGGCCGCTTTTTAATGTCCTGAAGCGCTTAAGCAGTTCCTGATAAGAGGAGTCGGGGATATTTCTATTGAGATCGGCTTCTGAAATCCCCTGTCTTGCAAATGGAGGAATGACGGTTGGAATGGGTTGTGTGGGAGAAGGCTGTTCACCATCCAGATCTGAATGTGCAGGTACCGGAGTTTCTACGATCGGATAGATTGGTTTGCCATTGACCCGATCCAGTAGATAGATATATCCCTGTTTACTTGTTTGAACAAGTGCATCTATTGATTTGCCATCTTTTTTTACTGTAAGTAGGGAAGGGGCATTCGGGAAATCCCAATCCCATAAATCATGATGGATAGCCTGAAAGTGCCAGATATATTTTCCTGTTTCAGCGTTCAAAGCCAGTATACTGTTTCCGAAAAGGTTATCGCCCTTTCGTTTCCCGCCGTAGTAATCTGCATTTGCCGTACCTGTGGATGCATATAAAATTCCCCGTTTTTCGTCCAGACTAAATCCACCCCAGGCATTGGCACTGCCAACATATTTATAAGCTTCAGGGTCTTCCCAGGTTTCATAGCCTTTTTCGCCGGGGGCAGGGATAGTTCTGAAAAGCCATTTTAATTCACCGGTGTAAACATCATAGGCCCTGATATGCCCCGGGGCTGCTTCTTCTTCTTCCGAAAGGCTGCTACCCATAATAATCAGATCTTTATAAATCATACCTGCTGAAGTTGAAGTTACCCGCAGGTCGCTGATATCCCTGTTCATTTCCAGGTTATCGTGTAATGAAATCCGTCCATCTTTTCCAAAGCTGCTTACCGGTTTTCCTGTCGCATTATTTATACAATAAAGGGCTGATCCTGCAGTGTAGAATATCCTGTTCTCATTGTTTTTCCCTCTATGTATCGCAATTCCCCTGCAAACGTTCAGTCCATAACTCTGTTTTCCGGCATTGTCAATGAGCATGCTTGGTGCCGGATCGAAGACCCATTTTTCTTTGCCTGTTGCGGCATCAGCAGCAAATAGTTTCAATTGGGGAGAGGTACCGTACAGTACACCATCAATAATCAGGGGATTGGTTTGTATCTGTCCTGATTTATCAAGGTCCTTGGTATGATAAATCCAGGCAAGCTTTAAATCCTTGACATTGTTTGTGTCGATTTGAGTTAATGGAGAATAGGACTGACGCTCTTTTCCTCCTGCATAAACATCCCATTCTTTATTCTTCTGATCATTTTGACAGGATAAAAGCAGGCTGGTGAAAACAAAGGTGTAACAAAGCAAATATATTGAACCGGATTTTTTTGAAGAAAAGAAGGACATAACTAAGTGGAAATTGCAGATTATATTGAGTAGAATTTGATGGCATTATCATGGAACAATTTCTTTTGTTCTTTATAAGGTCTGTTTTTTACAATTTCCTTAAGGATGTTAACCCATTCTTCCAGAGAGTTGCTCTTCAAACACCATGGCCAGTCGCTTGCAAACATTACCCGGTTTGGCCCAAAAATGTCAAGGCAATGGTTGATGCCTGGAGCCAGAGTTTCCGCAGATTTTGTATAGCCTGAGCTTATTGAGATAATACCCGAAATTTTACAGACTACATTTTTGTTTTCTGCTACAGTCTTCATTGCAGCAATCCATTCCCGGGCGTCATGATTGGGTTTCCCACTTATGGTAGCAGGATCCAGAAAGGCTCTCGGATCAACGTTCCCGCAGTGGTTAACAAGAAATCTTGTACCCGGGCATGTTTTTATTAATCCGGCAATTGAGGGCAGCCATGCAGGTGAGATAGTAAAGTCCAAACTCATAGTCAGTTTTCCCAGTAATTCTACGTTTTTGATCAATAAAGGATCTTTCATCTCTGCTGCAGACTTGAATCCATACCTGATACCTTTTATATATTCAGAGCCTTTGAATTGTGTGATATAGCTTTCAAAATCAGGGCTCATCAGATCGGCACTGATTACCGCAGCGACTGTTGGGTTAGACTTATCTTTACACATCTCTATTGCATATAAAGCCTCTTCCTGACGTTTTGCAACAGGCACTCCAACTTCCATATAAACGGCTTTGACCATGTTGACATTACGAATGGCATCCATATAAGCCTTCATGTCATAATTGCCAGGCACTGGTGGAGATGTCCAGCCTTTACCAAACCGAATCAGATCGGCAAGATGCTGATGGGTATCAATGAGAGGTAAAGGTTTTGAAGAACTTTGAAGTGTTTCAGAAAGCAAAGCGCTTCCTGGAAGAGAAGCTAATGCCAGGACTGAAGCGGATGCTAAAAATTTTTTTCTGTTCATTGCAATATCTAATCATGTAAACTTATTTACTCCCGCTCGGCGATGCGGGTTATTTTCTTATTTATCCCGGATAAATAAGAATTTTCAATTTAATAAATATTCCAATACATTGTTAGATATGCGGTATTTTTAGCTGGCTCCGCTGACTTATTCGGGTGTTTGATCAAAGAGAATTGCTTTGCAAGTGATTTTAATTGGCCATAATCAGTATGATTTATACTCAATAACTGATTTAAGTATTGTCAGGGTTTAGCTTCATATACCTTAATATTTTGTCTAATCTATCGCAGCGAATTTCAGACATACTGGTTTGTCGACCAGAATCTTTTGATCGCTGGGAGTAATTAAACCGGTTTTCTTGTTTCTCTTGAAGATTATGATTTCATTACTTGCGCTGTTGGCTACCAGGAGGAAGTTCCCACTTGGGTCTATGGCAAAATTTCTGGGTGTGTGGATATCAGTGGTTTGGCGACCCACGTATTTCAAAATCCCATTATCAGCAATAGAGTAAATGACAATGTCATCTGCTTCGGCCCGATTTGAGCCATATAAGAATTTGCCATCCGGTGAAATATGGATATCAGCGGCTTCAACGCTTCCTTTAAATTCTGGTGAAAGCATGCTTATTGTCTGTTTAGTTTCAAGTAAGCCATCTTTATAATCAAATCCAACAATTGATGCCCCCATTTCTAAAATTAAATAGGCAAACTTTCCGTTTGGATGAAACGTTAAGTGTCTTGGTCCACCTCCTTTAGTAACACTTACAAAAGGAATTTTGGCAGGGCTTAAGGCCTGAGCAGCAGCCGAATTTATCTGATAAGTTTTTACCTGATCAATACCTAAATCTGCAGCAAGTAAATAGCGCCCGTCAGGACTTAAAACCACTGAATGAGCGTGTGGCTTAGCATTGGGACCTGCTTCATGTTGTATCTTTTGGATGTCGGGATTTAGAGAACCGTTTTTTTCGACACGGATTGTAGCAAGGCTGCCTGAATTATAATTGGCTGAGAATACCAATTCCTTTTTGTCATCAACAGATACATAGCAAGGGCCATCTCCGCCAGAACTGACACTATTTAAAAAGCCAAGTTCTCCTGTTTGTGAATTAAAGGAAAAGGATTCTATTGTTCCATTATTAACTTCACTAACTGAATATAAATTCTTTCTATCCTTACTGATAGCAAGATATGATGGATTTTTTATGCCCAGAGTTTTTGTACGAAAGTTTGTCTGACCTGTTTCGGTATTAAAACTATAAACATGAATCCCATTTGTTTTTTCCGTGTTTGTATAGGTTCCTACAATGAGATTATAGGTTTTTCCTTTATTTGACTGGGCATTGGCCCAAAAAGTAAGTACAATCAGGAATGCGGATAAAACTGTAGTTTTCATGTAGTCAATTTTTAATATTCAAATGATAAGCAGATTTACTTCTATTGTATTTCGTCTCTGTTCCGTTATTTTCAAATTAATAATTAAAAAAATATTATTGAAATTTCAGTATTCCAAAATATAGAGGCATGTGAAAATGTGGTTTCGGATGCTTAATTGGCGACCATGTTCCATAATGGGGATTGGAAGTTATTTCAGCTATTTTGTAAAAATTCGCTTTCCAGCTTATTCCCTTTTTTGGCCTGCTGATTTTGGAATAATTTTCAAGCATACTAAGTGGAATTCTATATTCTATTGTCCAGGTAAGTGGTCCCGAAATTTCGGGATCCACTATTTTTGGTAAGGAATGTCCGATTTCTATCTTTTTAATATCCACTGAATCGGGTTTAGGGCCTGTGCGGGGATTGGGATTATATTCAAGCAGTGGTGTTCCTCCACAATTGACTTCCAGATTGAAAAAATTTAACGGGAATTCTGTGTTCGGAGAAAAGAAGAATTCTACGGCTGAATCTTTCCAGACAGGTCCGTTAATTTCAGTCGTTATGCTTCTGATATTACGATCCTGAACACGAAAAATAACATAAACGTTTTCTGAATCATACATCATTTTTGCATGAGTAATTGGTCTGAATTCAGGTTCCTTATGTATGAAATTATTAATCTCAATTGATTTAATTTTCTTCCATTCTTTTTTATCCCAGTTCCCATCTATTTTAATCGGATGTTTCAGGCCAACTACATTATAAACCGGTGCAAGGGATTTTGAATTTAGCTTGTTTTTCTGGGCAGGAACATTAACCCCTATCAATAAGAAAATGAATATACCTGCTATAGCTTTATTGTATCTCATGCTTTTATATCTGAAGAAAATAATGCCTACAAGCATTTACAAATTTCATTCTTAAACCCGTTCAAATTACTTTTTTTTACCACCCGCATTCCTGACAATGCTTACATCTGAGCTTGTAATAATACTGGCTTTATTTCCAAAATTCTGACGGATATAGGTTGCAATCGAAGCGATTGCATGGTCATCTAAAAATCCTGCATGAGCCGGCATTAATCCATCCCATTTCTGTCCGTTTACTTTGATTTCGCCCTGCAAGCCATTTAATATTGCTCCAAGCAGTCTGGTTTTATCACCAGTTACCCAATCAGACCCGGCAAGAGGAGGGAAACGGCTATTATCTCCTTTCCCATCCTGCTGGTGGCAACTGGCACAATAGGTATTATAGAGTATACCTCCTGCAAGCATATCACCACTTTGTAGTTTATCTTTGATTGGATCAGGCTCTTTAATATAAGATCTGCTTTTGCGTTTCTCCATTTTCGCTAACTGGGCTTCTCCAAATTTCGCTTTATCTCCTTTGTACATGATCCTCCATATTTTTCCTTTATTAGACTCAGAAATATATAGTGATCCATCAGGACCCGTTGATAATCCCATTGGTCTGTAAACAGCATCGCTGGTATTTACTACGGTATCTACACCGGTAAAGCCATCTGCAAAAATTTCTATCTCGCCCTTTGCTTTTCCATTTTCAAAAGGAACAAAGCAAACGATATAACCAGCCTGAGGATAAGGTGATCGGTCAGTTGAGCCATGGAGTGCTACAAATGCACCTTGCTTGTATCTTTCAGGGAATTGGTTTCCCTGATAAAACATAACATCCATAGGTGCCCAATGGCCTGGGAATCCTATTACAGGAACATCGAATTCGGCAGCTCTGCCTATGATTTTACCATCTCCGCCATAACCCGGTTGCAAAACATTCTTCTTAAGTAAATGATCATAATAAGCATAAGGCCAGCCAAAATCTGAACCTTCAGTTACTTTCAGGAGGGGTTCAGAAGGTAATACTGCACCTTGCCATGCCGAATAGAGATCAGGGTAAATGGTATGAAAATTATCAATGCCGTTCATCACTGCATATAAATTATCATCCAGTGGACTCCAGGTCATTCCAACCACACTTCTAATTCCGGTTGCAAATTTGAAACCGTCCTTTTGAGTCTGATTGTTCTTGTTTGCATCAAAACGCCATATACCAGCATGATTTATCCGTTCAGGTGAAGGATCTAAACCCTTACCACCAGGTATTCCAATTGGACCATATTTGTTAATATCCTGTCCGGCATCTGAAGGAGATCCAAATGGAACATACATATATCCTTTGCTATCGAAAGCTAATGGTTTTGTGGTATGCCAGTTCTTTGCCACATTTGAATCAAGATCAGTAAGGATTACTTCGGTCTTGCTTGTTGGAACGAGTTCTCCGGGTTTTAACTTGTTTCTTAAGACCTGATTAACGGTACTTGTGTATAGATAGCCATTGTGAATGGTCACTCCAACTGCAGAACTGCCAATATCTTTATAGTCACCAAAGTAGGTGATTGAATCAGCCTTGCCATCATTATCCAGATCACGTAGTCCTACAGTACCTCCTGAACGGTTCATGGCCCGGTTGAAAGTTAGCTTCACATAAATATCTCCATTATCATTGACTGCTAAATGTCTGGCTTTACCGATACTGTCGACAACCACCAGTGCTTCAAAATTATCGGGTAAAAAAAGCCCGCCGTTATCGGCGTCTCCTTTAGGGGAGTTTTGAGAACTGTTGCATGAAGCGAACAAAACAATTAACAGTAAGCTATTGCTTATATGATGCCTGGAATTTAAAATTTTAATGAAGAATTGGTTTAAGAGTTTCATTTTGACAATGATTAAATGTGATTGAATTGATGGATGGAGTTTATGCCGGGGAATCGAGAGTAAAATTAAAATTTTTGAAAATAGTAAATGTTTATTCGTCTGTTTCCGGTTACGAATACAAAAAACGATGCAAGAGCTTTTTTTGTTTATGTATTAACTGAAGTTCAATCTTAAATTCATCCCGGATATTAGTAAGATATCCGGGATGAATAAAGTATTTTAATTTTATAGTTTAATTTTTAACATCCCACCATAATCTTGTGGCTGCGTTATCAGGGCCACCCAATAGTGATTCTGCTGCTTTTACAGCAGCGGCGTTCCGATCCCTGTCGTAATTCAGAAAAGGGATTCTGCGAATAATCTTATTGGCTGGAACATCCGGGTTATCTGAATGTATCAGAGGATATAATTTCGGATATCCTGAACGTCTGATAGAGGCCCATGCTTCATGCCCTTCGGGAAACAATGCGATCCATTTTTGGGTGAGTATTTGTTCCCGCTGTTTTTCAGGAACAGCGGAGAATTTTACAGGGATATCTGTTAATGCAGGAGTATTAAAATAGCCTCCAGGAGCTTTTGGCAGATTAGTACTTTTTATATAGGAGTCGATTACTGCATTATCAGTTATTCCCCATGTTCTGAGTGACATTTCTATTCCTTTTTCATACAATGCTTCTGCAGTTCCACCCATATTCCATCCGTTCAGGGCTCCTTCGGCACGAAGAAAATAGGCTTCAGCAGTATACATTACGGTAGAAGGAGTTTTAAACATATTATCAGGAAGTAAAGCCTCACTTGGGCCTGAAGTATTGTCAGGATCATTTGCGGGAGCTACAATTTCTGCTACATTCATACCATTTCTAACCCCTGCATATTTACCGGTATTTACGGCCGGAGCCCAGAATTTACTTAATCTTGGATCATCATAACCTCCAAGTACACTTTCCATTGTAGAACTCATCCTGAATTCATTCCAGCCGGATTGGCGGTTATATCCGTTATAATTCACACCACCAACTTTCAGGTAGGCATCATCACTTAATTCAGTCATGGTTCCGCCAGCCACTGCAGCCTCTGCTTCAAGCTTTGCCATTGCTGGTTCTACATCAGATATTCTCAGGGCTAAGCGTAAACGTAAGGTGTTCGCAAATTTCACCCATTTTCTATTGTCTCCATTGAATATAACATCTTTATCTCCATAAGATGGTTGAGCAATATTGGTATTGAGTACATCAGTTGCTTCTTTTAGTTCTTTAAAAAGATCCATATAGATACTTTTTTGAGAATCATAAGAAACTACTGTACTGTCTGAACCAATTTTTGAATAAGGTATAGGGCCATAATAGTCTGTTGCACGATGCATTACAAACACTTTCCAAATCCGGGCAATAGAATTTAATGCCTTTGTTTCTGGGGTCTTGGTTTCCTTTAAAATTGACATAAGCGGGGGTAGGGATTTGGTATAGGTTGCTATCCATTGCTCCTGAATCCACTCTTGTGCGATATTGTACCGGTCAGTAGGGTCGAATGTTGCAGTAATCGCTGAATATTGAGCATACAGATCGGCAAAAAAGCCTTGTGCGTATTGATATTCTGAAGAGGATCTGCCGGAATACATCGCCATGTATTGCGCATTCGTAAACAATCCCTTAACGTCACCTGAGTTCAATGAGGTTAATCTGGTTGGATCGGTATTTAGTTCTGAATAATTCTTTGTACATCCGGAGCCAATGGCCAGGATTACTAAGCTAAAGCAGAGATAGACTCTGAAATGTGTAAATATTTGATGTTTCATTTCTTGCGTTTTTAATAATTTTTTATCAAAAGAGGAATTAGATTGTCAAAATGACACTTTCAGATTCAGACCAAAATTGCGGGTTGTGGGTAATGCCGCATATTCCAAGCCTCCCCCATTTAGCCCTCTGGTTACCTCCGGATCTATTGGTGCATCTTTTTTGAAGAAGAATAAATTCCGTCCGACCAATGACAATTTTGCACTTTTTATAAATGGATATTTACTGATTAGTTTATCACTAAGCTGATATCCTAATGTAAATTCACGCAATCTGGTATTCGTTGAAGAATAGCTGTAAAAACCTGCAGAGGGGTATCTTCCTCCTATCAATCCAAAATATTTTTGTGAAGCGATAGAGGTTGTATTTTTTGTGCCGTCTTGTCGGTATGCATCTAATACGATGCCGCCTTCACGACCCATGAGAGAGTTTTTAGAATGTCCGTATGCATCAATTAATGCCTGAGTACCTCCAATTACTGTACCTCCTTGTCTGTGATCAATTAAAAAACTCATTGAAAAATTCTTAAATGAAAACTCATTGGAAAAACCGAGCATATAATCAGGGTTATAGTTTCCAACAAATTGGTCCAGACCGTCTGTCAAAATTGGGGTTCCATCGTCTTCAACCAGTTTTCTTCCCTGAGCATCCTCTTTCCAACCTCTGACATACATATCACCATAACTGCTCCCTTCGTCAACTTTGATCAGATAAACATTATCACCTTCTCCAATCACAATCGATTTTATAGTCTCAGTGAGTTCCTTAACCTTATTGATGTTTTTAGAATAGTTCAAACCCATATCCCATCTGAAATTTTTACCTGCTATTGGAGATACATTCGCGACAAGTTCAATTCCCTGATTTTGAATTAAACCGGCATTTATATATTTCTGATCGAATAATGAAGCTGCAGGTAGCCCAATAAGTAAAAGCTGATTCTTGGTTTGAGTATTGTAATAAGTAAAATTCAGACCAAAACGGTTGTTGAAAAATTTCCAGTCCAAACCCGCCTCGTAAGAAGTGGTTAATTCGGGTTTATAAGTTCCTAGTGACTGAATATTAGGTGTAATAATTGCCCCACCGATACCTACTGAGTAATAGTTCCTGTCAAGATACTGAGTTCCTCCATAACCGGAATTAGCCATGGTAAGACTAGCCTTACCATATGAAATCCAGGAAGGTAATTTAACCATGTCGGATACTATAGCAGATATTCCGACGGAAGGGTAGAAATAAGATTGGCTTGCTTCAGGTAGTGCAGACGACCAGTCATTTCGGGCTGTGAAATCTAAGTATAGGTAGCTATTATATGCAAGGGTTGCGGTACCATAAAGTGATTGAACACGGGGAGTTCTTCCATCTGCTGTTGTAAAGAATGGCGATTTTGCATTATGCATATAGAAGAAATTTGGTTTATTTAATCCATTTGCACTACCTGTTATACTTTCATATTTACTTTCTTGTAATGAAGCACCCAAGTTTCCTGAGATGTCAAATTTCTTTCCAAGGTTTCGTTTGAAAGATAATAAGGCATCAACATTAATTCCCTGACTTCTGTTTACACCATAATCATAGTTTGACCCAACCTGACTGAAATAAGAATCAGCATATATTTTTCTGTTGTTATTTTGAATAGTCTTGTCAATACTACCCCGTACCTGAATATTCAACCAGTCGTTGAAATCATACTTCGCAGATACCAAACCAAGAATACGATCTCTTTTTTGATAATAATTGATTCTATTCAATGCCCAGTATGGATTTACCAGAACTGAAGAACCAGGCAGCCAATAGCTTTGTCTTTCAGTGCCTGTATTATCAGTATAGGCATAATTCTTCATTTCATCCAGAGGAATAGATGTAGGTGCGCTAAAGATTGAAGGTAAAACATAACTTCCTCCACCTCCTGGAACTGGCCGGTTATTTACATCTTCAAAAATATAACTCATTTTTGTTGACACCGACAGCCTGGATGAGATTTTATTGTCTGTTTTAAGGTCTACATTATGTCTTGTAAGATCATTGTTTGTCAGGATTCCCTGAGCCATGGTGTTTCCATAGGAGAAATAGGTCTGCATTTTTTCACCGCCACCGCTAATACTTATGGTATTGTTATAGGTCTGCCCGGTTCTGAAAAAGTTCTTTAAATTGTCTGGCTGCCCCAATAAAGGAACACTATTCCCATTCCATAGCGTAACCATTTGTCCTGTAGCTTTTGGTCCCCAGCTACGTTCAGAATTTGAACCGTAAATTCCTGCGTCTCCTTGTCCGTATTCATATTGTAATTCCGGAAGCACAGAGGCCTGATCTAAACTAAGTCCGCTAATGAAATTAACAACTGTCTGATTGGCTTTGCCTCTTTTGGTAGTAATGATTATAGCTCCATTCTGACCCTGACTACCATATAAGGCTGCTGCAGATGCACCTTTCAGGATTGTCATACTTTCAACTTCATCAGAATTCAGCATTCCAACGTTACCGCTTAAAGGAACACCATCTATTACATATAAAGGTTGATTACTGTTTGTAATAGAGCGATTCCCACGTATTAACACTTTGGAATCACCTCCTGGTCCGGTTGCATCTTTTGTTATTGTCACACCCGCAACTTTTCCCTGCAGTGAATTGATCAGGTTCGTTTCTTTTGCTTCATTCATCTTATCGCCTTTAATGTTCTGAACAGCATAAGTCAACGATTTGGCCTCTCTTTCAATACCAAGAGCAGTTACTACTATTTCTCCTAAAACCTGAAGATCTTCGCGCAGGGTTACATTTAATGTTGTTCTGCCGTTAACAGGAATTTCCAGTGGGGTATAGCCCACATAACTGAAGACTAAAATATCAGTATCAGATACATTTAAAGTATAATTCCCCTGTAAATCAGTTGATGTTCCGAGAGCAGAACCTTTGACACGTACACTTACTCCGGGAAGCGATTCCCCTTTAGAGTCTACTACCTGCCCTTTGACGGTAACAGGCGGTGCATCCTCAATAAGCGGACTTATATCTGTAATTTTTGGCTGCTGAAAGAGCAATGGTTTTCTTTTAACAATTACTATGTTGCCTTTGATTGTATATTTTAAGGGTTGATCTGCGAAACAGCGGTTCAACACACTTTCAACTGTTGAATTTTTGAAATTAACATCAACAGGTTTTGCTTCTTTCAGCATTGCTGCATCATACACAAATTCATATTTACTTTGGCTGCTTATTGACCAGAATACTTGTTCAAGAGTAGCGTCTTTCTGAGATAAAGTAATCTTCTGAGCATACCCTGCAGCACTAGCCTGGAGTATTGTGAAGATCATTAAAACAATAGAAAGTTTCATAATCAGAAGTAGTTTATAGGCGGTGGAGTATTGCACACTGCATATCCTATGAGAAGGAATTTTCATACATTTGTATTGTTTAGGTTTATAAGTTTGTCGATATCACGTTATTTATAAGCGGGTAAGCCTGAAACTGTCTTAAAGACAGATCTAAACCGGTGCGTTGGTAGCGCTCCGGTTTTTTCAATTACCCTTTTTCTGGTATGGTTCAGGGCATAACTATTATCCTCCTTTCTTTTCCCTGTGCATCACCAGGGATGATTTTAAAATGTATAGAACCGGTAGATTCCAAAATTTCAAGTACTTCGGATACATTTCTGGCACGGGATATTTTTGCACCAAATACTCTTTCAGGGATATGACCTTCGTATTTTACCTCCAGGTTATACCAGCGGGATAACTGTCTCATAATACTCTGGATATCCTCGTTTTTGAACATAAAATAACCATCTTTCCAGGCTGTAAACTGAGTGACGTCAACATTGGCTACGTCAATGTTTCCATTCTTAACTCTTGTTTGTTGACCAGGACTTATTGTTTTGCTTTTGTTTTCTTTAATAATTCGTACTGATCCTTCGAGTAAAGTAGTATTTGTACTGCTTTCATCGGGATAAGCCATTATATTGAAATGAGTGCCTAATACTTCAACTGTTTGATTACTATTAATTACTTTAAATGGCATTTTACTATTGTGGGCAACTTCAAAATAAGCTTCTCCGCTTATTTCTACTTTGCGTTCATTCCCGGTAAATCTGACCGGGTAGCGTAAGTAGGAAGCTGAGTTAAGCCAGACCTTGCTTCCATCAGGTAAGATTATCTGATATTGGCCGCCCGGAGGAGTTTCAATGGTATTGTACGAAAGGGATTTGGGAGAGTTGTCTGAATCAGAAATATTATAAACGAGTTGACCATCAGCGGTCTTACTTATCTTTATTCCCGATTGCTCTGCAAGATGGCCTTTTTTAGCATCAGTCAGGCTGATTTTACGGCCATCAGCTAAGGTTAGGGTAGCAATATTTCCACCAGGGGATATGTCGTTTTTTGCTCCTGAAATTGCATGTTTTGCATGGGACTTATCTCTGCTATTCATGTAAAACAAGGTGCCGACAGAGATAATTATAATAATAGCTGCTGCAGAGATGATTCTCGGCCATAGGCCAGGTGTACCAGGTAAGCTGATCAATGGGATCATTCTCTTCCGGAATTCTTTCTTTGCAGTTTTAAGATCTGCTTCTGTAAGCTTAGTTAATTCGTCTTCATGCAGATGATGAAACCATTTTTGCAGAAGTTGTTTCTCTTCCGGACTACATTTTCCAGATCTGTATTTTTCAAGCAATTCCTCTGCTTCCTTCATGAGCTTCAAAAGATTTTATTCTCTCTATACTCCTAAGTCGGCAAAGGTGCTATGGGGTAGGTACGGAGAATTAAAAAAATAGGATTATGTATTTAGTTCGCAAAGCATTTATTTTCAATCAATAACTTGACAAT
>CAZGWG010000094.1:0-13620 GCA_964529165.1 uncultured Sphingobacterium sp. | reverse complement strand
CGCCGTGAAGCGGGAGTCGGCCGGTTGGGACGAGTGGGGGCTTTTTAGAAATGGAATTCGGTTTATTGTGCTCCAAACACAATGGATAATTATTTTTATAAATGACATTGCAGGTATTAAGACTACAATATTTGAAAGTTTTGGGATAATAAAATTTCGGGTTAGGGAATGGTAGCTGTAGATTATTTATCGGAATTTCGGCGCTGAAGCACCGGTATTTGTTCCGTTCTGGTCGCTTAGGTTTTGGGCTAAAGCCCGATCCAAAAACCGGATCTTCACCCGGAGCTAAAGCCCCGGGCTATTTAACGACATCGCTATCCCAACGTTCGATTCGTCATAATATTTATGGCATGACACTAGTACGTTCACTCAATAGGCTTTAGCTGGAGCTAATAAGTTTGTTCATTTTCGGACTTCAGCCCAATAGTTTTTCCTGTACAATATCACTCCTATGTCATCTCTCATAATTAATTGGCATATCGGGAATTTCCGATATATCTTTGTGGCGTGGATCAGATAGAAATTTTCAAAGCACTGTCGAACAAGACAAGATTACAAATCCTTAATTGGCTAAAGGAGCCGGAATTAAACTTTCCGGATCAAAAACTACATGCAGGTTATGAAAATGGAGTTTGTGTTGGACAAATACAGTTGAAGGCTGGACTTACTCAATCAACTGTTTCTGAGTACTTATCTGTTCTGCAGCGTGCCGGGCTTATAAAATCGACCCGTATAGGTCAGTGGACTTATTATCAGCGCAACGAAGAGGCTTTTGAGCTTTTAAGCCAAATTATTCAATCAGAGATTTAATTAAAAAAACAAATAGAATGCAAACAGACAATTTATTCAGACCATTCAGCCTGAAATCATTAAACATCAGAAACCGGATTGTAATGGCTCCGATGACGCGTTCATTTTCTCCTGGTGGGGTTCCTACAGATACTGTAGCTACCTATTACCAAAAGCGTGCGGAAGGTGAAGTAGGCTTAATACTGTCGGAAGGTACAGTGATTGACCGGGTATCTTCCTCAAACGATCCAAACATCCCCCATTTTTACGGTGAAAAATCTTTAGCCGGCTGGAAGAAAGTGATAGACAAGGTACATGAAGCTGGCGGCAGTATGGCTCCGCAGATATGGCATATGGGCGTTATGGATAATCATCATTCCGGATGGTTACCTGCACAACCATTTGAGGGCCCTTCAGGCCTAAACCGTCCGGATTTCAAAAATGGTAATATCATGACCAAAAAGGATATTGAAGATACGATCATAGCCTATGGAAAAGCGGCTGCTGATGCCAAGCGTCTCGGTTTTGATAGTGTTGAGCTGCATGGAGCACATGGCTATTTAATTGACCAGTTTTTTTGGGATGGCACCAATAAACGTACTGATGAATATGGGGGAAAAACACTGGCTGAGCGCAGCCGTTTTGGTGTGGAGGTCGTCAAAGAAGTACGCAAACAGGTGGGCGAAGATTTTGCTGTGATTCTTCGATTATCACAATGGAAACCTTCTGCCTATACTAATCAGATGGCCAAAACTCCTCAGGAAATGGAAAGCTGGCTAAATCCGCTTTCGGAGGCCGGAGTCGATATCTTCCATTGTTCCCAGCGCCGTTTCTGGGAACCTGAATTTGAAGGATCTGACCTTAATTTTGCAGGCTGGGCAAAGAAAATTACAGGCAAAGCCACGATAACCGTTGGCTCTGTTGGTTTAACCGGTGAATTTTTAGCGGCATTTGCAGGTGAAAGCTCTGAGCCCAGCAATCTGGATGAGTTGATGAGACGTATGGATCGTGGTGACTTTGATCTGGTTGCGGTAGGCCGCCCCCTGCTCGCTGACCCTAACTGGGTTAAAAAGATTAAAGAAGGTCAAAGTGATCAGTTAAAAGGATTTACTAAAGCTGCGCTCGCAGAATTGGTTCTGGAATAAAACTGAGACCACTCAATGAGAGTAAGTTCAGGAAATTTTTAATTTATAAATTAAGGGTACAAAGCCTGATGTGAAAATATCAGGCTTTGATGTTTTTCCATATTCATTCTTCATTGCTATCTTAAATTAAGGTGAGTTTACCTGGTTTATTTCAAATGGCAGGTGGTCCTTTTGCCAGGCTGTTGGCCCCGATGAAAAACAGCACCAGGTAAAATAAACCTTGCCGGAGGAAGTATCTTCCGGCTATTCGCAATTTGAACTTGAACGCAATTTCTTGCCGGAAATACTCCGTAGGAAAGGACTGTGCCTGCCTATAACACACAGATATTGCTTTCCAAAATCTAATAATTGTGAGTCCAGAGCCTTATCTGACCAATTTTACCCGTATTTTTCATCTTCCTTATATCCACTTCAGGTTAGATTAATCCTCCAGTTTCAAATGTTCAATTAAAATCTACTCTACCTTCCCAATAAGCAATCACCAAAATTTATTTTAATTTTATACCCCATCGGGATAAAATGAAAGTACACCAGACAACGATATATGACATCGCCAGGGAATTAAATATATCCAAGTCTACCGTTTCCCGCGCGCTGACCAATCACCCGGAAGTAAAAGCAGAAACCAGAAAAGCAGTTCTTGAGCTTGCTGAAAAACTGGATTATCAGCGTAATATGCTTTCTATCAATCTTATCTCGAGGAAGAGTAATTTGATCGGGATTATTGTACCTGAGTTTAATACCTCATTCTTCCCCCAGGTTGTAATTGGTGCACAGGAAATGGCAACTAAACATGGCTATAACATTATTATTAGCCAGTCTAACGAGAAATTCGAAACCGAAGTAGAAAACACCAGGGTCATGCTGTCAAGTCAGGTGGATGGAATATTAGTCTCTATCAGCAAAGAAACCCGAAGCTATGAGCATCTGAAAATATTTGAGCGAAAAGGTATTCCGATTGTATTATTCAACCGGGTTTGTGATGAAATGATTGTCCCCAAAGTAGTGATTAATGATTATGAAGCTGCTTTTGGTGCCGTGGAGCATCTTATCTTAACCGGAAAAAGAAGAATAGCTCATCTGGCAGGCCCCGATTCACTTATCACCAGCAGAAAGCGCTTAAAAGGATATCTGGATGCGCTTAAAAAGCATAAAATACCCGTTGATGAATCCCTGATTATCCCTTATGATCTGACCATTGGGAAAGTTAAAATCTATATCAAACATTTAATGGATCTTAAACATCCACCTGACGGGCTGTTTATCGTAAATGATCCGGCAGCCATCGAAGCAATCCAAACGATTAAAAAAATGGGGATACGTATTCCTGAAGAGATAGGAATCGTTGGTTTCAGTAACGACTATGGCTCCGACCTGATTGAACCCAGCCTGACCACAGTAGCTCAGCCACAACAGCTAATGGGCAGCACTGCAATGCAGTTATTGCTTGACCTCATGGACAAGGAAGTCTCACAATGGAAAGCCGTTACTAAAACCCTCGATTCAAAGCTGATAATAAGAAACTCCAGCATGATGCAGGAATCAGAACCTAACTGATTCCCAGCAGTCTGATTCTTTAAAAAATCTGAACCTCAAACAAAGCTGCAGGAACTTGATCTGAAGGATGTTCAATAAATATTCTGATTTGATCAGTTATCAGAACATTCTCCAATGAGATTTCATTTATAGTCTGATAGTTCCCGATTTTCTTAAAAATCAGATTGCCTTCTGCATCCTGAATCCTGTAATTCCTGACTGTATGGGGTACAATACGCTCTGGATGAACCCTCAGGGTCGACTCGAGCGGATGGTCAAAATCTGAGTCGAAGAACAATACAATTCGCTTAATTTCAACAGGCCTGTTCCAGCTCAGGGTGACACTTGGATTCGCATCATTTAGATCGGCAATCCAGACATTTGCCGTATTGGTTGGACGGCAGAAACCATTAATCAGGTTTGTGACCTTATAAGGATTAAGTGCAGCGGATAATTTAAATGCCAGATTTTGCTCGGCCGGCCGCCTGGAAGGAAGCCAGAATTCAAAGGAATCGATTCCAATACCATCAGGCGGCAACTGTACTCCACTTGTGGCTACAGCTTTATTATACCTATTCATCAACATCATGGTTCCACTGAGGAACATTTTGCTGGTTTGAACTGAAACCAGTTCATTTTTCAGAATACAAACAAAAACATATTGGTCTTCACTAATGATATGATCAAAATCAACGCTTAATGTGCTCTTTCCTTTGTTAACAGAAATTTCACGACTCTCAAGGATTATTTCGGGCGTGTAGTTGATTGGTTTGGCACTGACCCGTAACTGCAGACTTAAATTTGTATTTTGAGCTGCATCCACCTCAAAACTGATTTTTAGCTGATCTCCGGAGGAAACCGGCAATAACTGAGCAGCAGAATATTCAAGTTTCTGCCAGCTTCCATCAGCTGTTAGTTCAGTCAGTTTGTATTCAGAACTTGCGCTGAGTCCAGCTTCATGTGCCAAATTACTTCTTTGAGGAATCATTCCGGGAATATAATGTCCTTTTTGCATCAGCTCCTGGCGTAATTCCTCAACTTTTTGAGAATTGGCAAGCTTTGAAGGGCTAATTCCATTCTTCAAACAATATTGGGTTGCTAAACCCAAAACCTGAGCTGAATAAGATACGGTGGCCATTACCCTGGCCGAGCCGAATGCCACATGGCTTGCACTGATAATTCTTCCTGCTAACCATAGATTTTTAATATTCTTGCTGTACATACAGCGAAGCGGGATCTGATAAACCCCTTTTGAATGCCATTGATTACAACCCGGCCTATCGCTGAACACTCCGTCTGCAGGATGCAGATCCAATGACCATCCCCCATAAGAGACAGCATCCGGATGCTCCCGCTGTTCAACAACATCCTTTTGGGAAAGAATGTAATCTCCCTCAAAACGACGGCTTTCACGCTTACCAGGGATATGTCCGACCCACTCCAGAGTCAGGTTTTCGGCTTCAGGGTACTTTCCAGAGTTCTTAACATGATCCCAAATTCCATAAATCACTTTCCATAATTCCCATTTAATCTCTTCGGTCTGATGAATAGTATCCAGCCTGCCTCCGTATTCGAGCCACCAGAGCTTACAGCCATGATCACTGATATCATACGAACGGTATTTAACTATTGAGGAAACATCCTTCAAGGCATAAGAAGGGGCAGTAAATGTAATTGGTCTGCCTGCATTCTTTGTAAAGAAGTAAATTGAATGGCCTAAAAGCTCTCCGTACTCTTTATCAGGTGCAAAACCCTCATCAAATTCTTCTTTTGACTCCGCTCCCATCCTGAATGCTGCGCCTGCCTGAAAAGCTACAATTCCGTCACCTGATGCATCGCAAAAATAAGGCGCTGATAAAATATAACGGGTAGAGTTCTGGCTGCAAAAGCCAATTACCTCACTGATCAGATCAGGAGCCGATTTTACAACTTCATAAACCGCTGTATTTAAAAGCAGGCTTAGATTTTCCTCATTTTTTACCTTTTCAAGTAAAATGGTATCGAGAATGATTGCATTTCCATCCGGATTACGGTACATATTCTCAATCAAAATCTCACTCAATACCCCTCCTTCCCGCGACCAGCGGTTATTATTTCCCATACTTGAAGTAGCTCCCAAAATCCACAGTCTCACTTCACTCGAAGCATTTCCTCCAAGTACCGGCCTGTCTTGTACCAGAATGACTTTCAATCCCTCCCTTGCTGCGGCAATGGCTCCGCATGTTCCGGCAATACCACCTCCAATGATAACCAGATCAGCATTCATTTGACGCTCATAAATCGAACGGCCTGCAGAGGAAAACTCACTTTTAATCATAATTTATCTATTAATATTAATAAAAGACTAATCCCTGGAATAAAAAACAATCCTTTCTGATGCTCTCCAGGGGATAATAGCAAGAACAAAAATCAATGCTGCTATTGAACCCAGAAGACCAATATTCTCTCCTGTAATTAAACCCAGTACTAATAGCAGAAATGCTGTAAATGCAAGAGCAAACGCAGTGATCTTTAAACCAAATTTATTTTGCTGCAAAGATTCGCTGATTTCCTCTTCTGTTAAATTGGCCTGCTGAACCTTTCTCGAGCTTTTCTGGATCTCAAATTCCAGGTACTGCGGACTGAGATAATTAGCATAATAAGCCCTGATTTCATTGGCAATCAGCAACAGCAAGGGTACACCTACCCCAACCAGCATTTCTTCTGCCCGGCTGAGCTTAAAATCCATAAGTAATGGTAAGATGATTTTAAAAATCAGATTAATTCCTAAACTGATATATGTTATAATGAGAGTGGCTTTCCCGCTCAGTCGTTTGGAGAACAGCGCCCAGATCGGAGGAGCTAAAACCGGACCACCGGTAATGGCACCAACACTGATAGTCACATTTACCAAACCACCTATATAAGGCACCATCAATGCAATGGCAATCATCCCCAGACCAATTACCCAGGATGAAAGACGGGCAATGCGCATCAGTTTACGGTCGCTTGCTGCCGGATTAATCCGGCCTTTGTAAATATCATTGGTAAATACTGCTGAAACAACATTTAAAGTTGTATTTGCCGATGCAGAGGTGGAAAAATACATTCCAGTTAGCATCAAACCCAATAATCCAGGAGGAAGTACCAACTGACAGATCATTAAATAAGCATTTTCCGTATCTAGTCCGCTAAGAGCAGGATTAATGGTCTTGTAAATCATCGGAGGCAGCATCCATAATACGGGACTGATCAGATACAAACCTGCAAAAAGATAGGCCACTTTTCTGGCTGATTTACTATCCTTAACACTCGTATAACGCTGAACAAACGTCCAGTTACCGCCGATATAGAAAATATGATACAAGGTAAATGCAATGATAAATCCCAGCGTAAACTCACCATTAATCAGTTCAAAAAAACCTTCCTGCGCATTCGCCTGGAACTTTGCTAGACCACCCGCCGCATCAAAAGACAAAGGAAGAATAATCAGCACCGCTGCAGTCAATATTACAAACTGAAGAATGTCAGTCACCATAACCGCCCAAAGTCCACCTACCGCAGTATAGGCAATCATAAATAAACCCAGAACAATGGTTGAAGGCATAAGCGGATAACCCAGCGAAGCACTGACAAGCTTAGCTACAGGATATAATACGGTCCCTTTAATGAATAAGGAGACCAGCATAAAAATATAGATATAGGTCTTTTGTACCTGCGGACCAAGGCGCTCCTTAATAAACTCCGCAGCGGTAAGGTTACCTGTAGATTTCCATAATGGCGCAAGATATAAACCGCTGATTAATGCCCCGATACACATAGTCCATTGAATGGTAATCGCAACCCATCCGTATTTATAAGCAATAGAACCCCAGGCAACAAAAGTTCCGGCAGAGAAAAAACTCATAAAAAGCGATAAGCCTCCTATAAACCAGGGAACAGACACTCCCCCGGCAAAAAACGACTTCAGATTAATTCCGGTTCTCGCGAAAACAAGGCCTATGCATAATACAAAAGCAGAAAAAACAAAAATTACTATGGTATCTATATTCGGACTCATCATTACTTTAAAATTACTTTGACTTCCTCTTTACTCATTTAAACGGACAATATTTTCCTTTAAACCATTAATAGTACCTGCTCCCACCGCTTCATAGTGCAACACTTTTATAAAAGTATTGTTAAGAATAAAAATATGGTCTTTGTCTGGGCTAAAAATATTCCGGGAACAGTCCCGATTCTCGGGATCGCTCCCGGAATAATGAGATAATATTGATTTTTCAGACGCTCATCATCGCTTATATCCCATCTATAATATCCTATAGCCTATGAAAACCTCAGGGAATATCCAAAGCATCATGAATGTTATGTAAGAAAGCCGAACTGCTTAAAAAATATTTATAGATTTATTAAAAATTAAAACAATGATCAAAGCATTTTCCCTGAAGCTAATATCCATCACTTTATTACTTTTCTTTTCACTATCTGTTTTCGCTCAAAATGAAAAGGCAGAAGCTGATTTACGTGAAATTATGAAAAAGCTGGACGTAATAGGTCTTTCTGTTGCTGTGGTAAAAAAAGGCAATATCTTGTATACCAAATCATTAGGTTTGAAAGATATTGACACCAAGGCTCCACTTTCAGATACAGATATCTTCCGGATTGCTTCTATATCTAAATCGTTTTCAGCAACTTCTATCATGCAGTTAATCGAAGCCGGTAAACTATCATTAGATGATGATTTTAGTAATCTGGTAGGTTTCAAAATCAGGAATCCAAAATTTCCAGAGGCCGTAATCACTCTGAGAATGGTTCTATCGCATACTTCCAGTATAAATGATAGTCAGGGCTATTTTACGCTGGATGCTATAAACCCTTCTAAAAATCCGGATTGGGCCAAATGCTACAGCGACTACGCTCCGGGTGCCGGATACAGGTATTGCAATTTGAACTACAACATGGTAGGTACCGTTATCGAAAAACAGAGCGGGGAACGCTTCGATAATTATGTAAAAAAACATATTCTGAATCCTCTTGGTCTTTACGGTGGTTACAATGTAGATTCTCTGGATGCAAGCCGCTTTGCTACATTACATGAGTACGATGCTGAAACAAAGACCTTCAAAGCCGCACCGGCTGCTTATAATCCAAGGCGTGAGGAAATAAGAAATTATGTAATGGGCTACTCAACCCCAATCTTCTCTCCAACCGGAGGAATGAAGATTTCGGCTACCGATCTGGCAAAATACATGAGTATGCACATGAATATGGGTAAGTATAAAGGCAAAAGGATCATATCAAAGCAGAGCTCCAAACTAATGCAGACTAAGATTGCTGAAGAAGAAGGTTATGGTCTGGCTCTGACTAACCGTGATGACCTTATTCCCGGAAAACGAATGGTCGGTCATACCGGCTCAGCCTATGGATTATATAGCGCAATGTTTTTCCATCCCAAAGAGAAATTTGGAATCGTAGTGATTACCAATGGTTGCAATCCTACTTATACCAAAGGAATGAATGATGTACTCAGGGCCGGAGTTAATAGTCTGTATGAGAATTTTATAAAGTAGTAAGAATCAAGAGCCAGGAACCAAGACTTATCCGGATTCTGTGAAGATTGGTTTCAGAATAAGAAACAAGGATCAAAGAATAAGGACTTTGTTCCCACATTTGGCATTTTGTAGGATTAGCTGGTATCAGGTATCAGGAAGCAAGAACCAGGAATCAAGAGTCAAGACTATATTTGGATCTGTCAGAATTTATATTCAAGGATATTAAACCATGAATATAGACTGATACCAATTCATTACATAATTGCGAAGAAATACTGATAACCAGCAACAGATAACTAAGCAACTAATATCAATTTCCTCTTTACATAATGTGTAAAATCTAAGATAGAAATGCTCATTGCAATTTCTTTTCAATAGACTTGTAGTGCAAAACTGCTACTCCTTCCTTATCAATCATAAAAACAATTTGAAATGAATAAAATTTTACAATCTCTTCGCAGACATAAACTGTCAAAAATTTATGTACCTGCAATTTTCTTTGTATTTCTGGCAGTATATGGCTTTACACTTTACCAAACACCTAAACTACCTCCGGGAGACCCCAATAATGCAGGACTCGTTCTCCCTGACGGATTTGAGGCACTTGCAGTGGTAGATAGCCTGAAAGGTGATGCCAGACATCTTGCTGTAAACAGTAACGGCGATATCTATGTAAAAACCCGTCTTCATGCCCTTAC
This sequence comes from uncultured Sphingobacterium sp., assembly GCA_964529165.1. Classification (GTDB taxonomy): domain Bacteria; phylum Bacteroidota; class Bacteroidia; order Sphingobacteriales; family Sphingobacteriaceae; genus Daejeonella. Next base: position 3,921 of record CAZGWG010000094.1, on the reverse strand, counting down.
TGAGGGTTATGGTAATGTGGCCTTAAGAGACACGAATGGTGATGGCAAGGCCGATATCATCACTCATTTCAATAAATATGAAAGTGGACAGTATGGTACTGCTATGAAAATCCATAATGGTTATCTCTATTACAGCTCAAACCTGATTGTTTACCGCCAAAAGCTAAAACCAGGTCAGTTGGTACCTGACAGTAAGGTCGATACAATTGTTATTGACAATCCGCCGGGACATGCACACCAAACCAAACCTCTGGCATTTGATGGTAAGGGATATATGTATGTAGGCTGGGGCGCCGGTTCTGATGTATGTACCAACGGTCGCCCCGGATCAATGGGTGCCGGTAAACCAGATGCAGTAATACCAGGAGAAGGATGTCCTCAACTGATCGATCATGGAGGAATATGGAAATTTGATGAGAATAAACTGAACCAGAAACAGGAACAGGGACTCAGGTATGCAACAGGTATGCGCAGCATTGTCGGCATGGACTGGGATAAAACCAGCAACTCTCTTTATGCAGTAGTTCATGGCAGAGATAATTTCAGAATGCTCTGGCCGGGATTATATTCCCCTTGGGAAAGTGCCGTTTTACCCTCCGAAGAACTGTTTAAAGTCCACCAGGGAATTGACGGAGGCTGGCCATACTATTATTATGACCATATGAAAGGAAAGAAATTACTCAATCCTGAATATGGCGGAGATAAGATTAAAGAAGGTAACGGAGCTAAACTGACCAAGCCTGTCATGGGTTTTCCGGGTCACTTCGCTCCTAACGACATTCTTTTCTACCAGGGTAACCAGCTCCCTGCGAGATATAAAAAGGGTGCATTTGTAGTTCTTCATGGTTCTACTATCCGTCAACCCTACCCGCAGGGAGGATATTTTGTTGCATTCGTTCCAATGGTAAACGGAGTCGTTACTGGTCCGTGGGAGGTTTTTGCAGATGGCTTTATCCAAACTGATCCGGTATTGACTGCAAATTCCGCAGGTTACCGTCCAATGGGAATTACCGAAGGTCCTGATGGTTCTTTGTATATCAGTGAGACAGAGAAAGGAAAGATCTGGAGGGTGATGTTTAAAGGAGATAAAACGAAATTCGGGGCTGCTCAATTGGCAAAAATGGTAATCCGGAAGAAAACTGCAAGTAATATCAAAGATCCTGATCCGATAAAAGATGATCTTGACAGAGGCAAACCGGTTGTTGCATCAGCAGTTTACACCATGTATTGCGGTGCCTGTCATCAACGTGATGGGAAAGGTGATGGAGGAAGATTCCCTCCATTAAATGAATCTGAGTGGGTTAACGGAGATAAAACCAGACTTATTAATGTTGTGCTTAAAGGTCTATCCGGTCCTATTACCGTTAAAGGATTACCCTACAATGAAACTATGCCGGCACATGGTAGCTTCCTGAATGATGACCAGGTAGCTGAAGTGCTAACCTATATCCGTAAAAGCTGGGGGAATAATTCGGATGCTGTTACTAAGGCTGAGGTTGCAGCATTGAGGTAATAGAAACACAAATTCTGCATTAATAAATTCAGGCAAAGACACATATTGATTATGTGTCTTTGCTTTTTTAAAGCCCAGAAAAAGTCCAGGCCAGTATACGACCAACCTTGTTTCCTTGTTTCATATCAATCGTTCTGACCTCTTTTATCCCCAGTTTTTGCAATGCTTTATAACATGCTTCGAGTGTTTCTTTTTTTGAAACCAATGAAGTAAACCATTGAACCGATTGGGTAAAATGGGAGCTCTCTTCAATCATCCTCAGAAGAAACCCTTCCTCTCCACCTTCGCACCATAATTCCGCATTCTTTCCGCCAAAATTAAGATTAGTCCCATCCTTTCTATTTTGACCAAGATTTTTCCATTTTCTTGCAGTGCCTTCTGCTGCTTCCTGCATTGAAGAATGAAAAGGAGGGTTACAGATACTTAAACTAAATTTTTCAGCAGGATGAATAATATCTTCGAACACATGAGCTGCAGAGCGCTGCCTTCGGATACTTATGAATTTTGAAAGTCCGTTGGCTTCAATAATATTTGTCGCAGAACGGCTGGCAAGCTGATCAATCTCCGAGCCAACAAAGGTCCATCCATATTCATAATGACCAAGCAGGGGATAAATACAATTCGCTCCCACTCCTATATCCAGGACTTTAATATGTTTGCCTTTGGGAAGTCTACCATCCTCAGCTATCAGCAAATCTGCGGTATAATGAATATAATCTGCTCTCCCGGGTATTGGCGGACAGAGGAATCCATCTGGTATATCCCATAAGCCAATATTATAGAACTGCTTCAGTAGGGCCTTATTAAGGGCCTTAACTGCATTCGGATCAGCAAAATCAACCGAAAGTTCCTGAAATTGGTTGGGCAAAACAAATTCTGCCAGTTCAGGACAGGCAATAATCAGTTCAGGAAAATTATATCGTTGCCTGTGCCTGTTTCGGGGATGGAAATTATCTTTCTCTTCAGATATAAATTTCTTTTTGATGGGCATTCAGCTAAATTAGTTAAATAAGATGAGTTCGATGAAAATTAGCATTTCTCAGGTATGAGGTATCAGGTATCTTAAAGCTGCGTTTATGAGTGTGTAAAGAACAAATATGAGTAAGTTATTTTGTTCGAGTAATTACATTTATAGCACAATTATATCTGATGTCAGGTTTTGAACAGATCAAGCGGATGCTGGATATGACCGGGAAAAATCAATTTTTCACTATTGAAATTTATCAATTATGAGATTCTATTGAAGTTCTAAGGGTATGACGTCGGTTGAAGTGAAGCTTCAATCAATATGTACCTCAAAATAATTTATTCAAGCCCTATTAAAGCCTATTTCACTATGTGATAAATATTTTGGGTTTCTAAATCATCTATGAACTATGCTTTAACAATATAACAGCGAACACCGTTTTTGAAACGGTGATCAACACAACTTTTAGCTGCTTAAACCGAACTCATGTTAAATAAATTGATCCTCTGTCGCCTTACCATTTTACTCTAAAACGAAATCCCGTTTTCCTCAAGGTCTGAACCCTGATCAATGTCACTGAGTTCTTCCAGCAAGGTGTATGAAATACCCTGATTAATAAAATCATCAATCGTTTTCGAAAAAACCTGATCTGTACTCCAGGGTTTATTGATAAACAGGCTGGGATAAAACTTATTTAATCCAAGCAAATAATATCCGCCATCCCTGGCCGGACCCAATACAGCAGTATTGGATTCAAGCAAAGATACCGCCTCCTCCAACAGCTCGGTTCTTAACTGCAAACAATCGCTGCCAATAATAACTATTCTGGTAAAACCCTGATCAAACAATTCTTTAAAAGAATTAAGCATCCGCTCTCCAAGATCACTTCCTTTTTGCTTCCTTTTCGTATAGCCGGGAACACTCCAAAGGTCATAGTCAATCACCTCATCAGCATAATAAATAAATTTTCTGAAACTTAAACTCCTGGTAATATCCAGTGTGTGCTGAAGCAATTGAATATAAATTGCAAGGGCTCTTTCATCCCCTACATCCTTTGCCAGACGGGTTTTCACATGTCCGGAAACAGGATTTCTTACAAAGATTACTAAGGCTGTGGTGCTAAGCATAATCTCATTTTAAACTGTAAGACTTCCTCCGCAACTTGATCCTTCACCGGCAGTACATCCAAAACAATGCTGCTTTACAACAATATTTCTGCTTTTCAGGATCTCAGAATCAAAATCTGAAATATGCTGCTTACTTTTAACAGAAACCTTCAGGTCAAGCATCTGATTGAAATCACAATCATATAAATATCCATCCCAGCCAACCGAAAGCGTGTTCCTGCACATGAAATTCTGCACTGAAGCAGGATTAAAAGCTCATATCAGCTTATCCATGTACCTGTTATAGTTTCCCGAACTCAGCCAGTAATCGAGCT
>CAZGWG010000093.1:11448-13623 GCA_964529165.1 uncultured Sphingobacterium sp. | reverse complement strand
TTGTACATGAAATATGGGACTTGACCAACATCCTTTACCAGATGGAAATTCTCTGTATTAGTAAATAGGGTAACAAATGTGGGTTTTCGTTTCATGCAGATCGGCAAATAGTTATTATTTAATATCTGCCTGTCGGTTGGTTTTAAAATTAATGATTTAAAGGCTTTTATTTTGTCTGAACTGTGATTTTTTTGATTAGTGTGATTGTGATGATTCATAGTAATCAAGTAAATCATCTTAATCATGGTTCAGACAAGGGCACAAGGAAGTAAATATCACGTACCGGCATGAGGTCAGATGGGAATCAGATTTGTCCACTATTTTGTCTAAACTGTGATTTTTTTGATTAGTGTGATTGTGATGATTCATAAAGATCAAATAAATCATCTTGAATCATGGTTCAGACAAGGGCACAAAGAAGTAAATATCGCATACCGGTATGAGGCTAGATGGGAATCAGTATTCCATTTGTCCACTATTTTGTCTGAACTGTGATTTTTTTGATTAGTGTGATTGTGATGATTCATAAAGATCAAATAAATCATCTTGAATCATGGTTCATACAAGGGCACAAAGAAGTAAATATCGCATACCGGCATGAGGTCAGATGGGAATCAGATTTGTCCACTATTTTGTCTGAACTGTGATTTTTTGATGAGTGTGATTGTGATGATTCATAGTAATCAAGTAAATCATCTTAATCATGGTTCAGACATGAACACACTCCTGCGCTAGCTAATTTAATTTCTTAATTTAGAAGGCTTAAAGCCTTTACCAAATATTGGCTTTTTTCGTAAGAATGAATAAAACTGAACCAATAATTTCTGAATATCCTTCAATATCTGTTGCTATGGCGACTTATAATGGTGGAAAATATCTTGAAGAGCAACTGGATTCAATCCTTTCTCAAACACTCAGGCCTGCAGAAATTATTGTTTGTGATGATCGGTCTACAGATAATACCCATAAAATACTCGAAACTTACCATAATCAGGGCCTTCTGAACTATTATATAAATGATGAGCGGCTTGGGTTTATCGGGAATTTCAAAAAGGCTGTTTCGCTTTGTGATTCAGGGAATTATATTGCCTTATCTGACCAGGATGATGTCTGGTTGTCGTCCAAATTAAGTTTGGCAGCAAAATACTTGAAGAATATTGATCAGGCTGATTCTCCGGCAATGGTGTATTCAGATCTTATTCTGGTTGACCAGGATAAGAACCTAATTAATCCCTCCTTCAGAAGCGAACTGGGCCAGGGATCTTATATTTATTGCCTTGAAACTTTACTGTTTGGTTGTTTTGTCAATGGATGCACTATGCTGATGAATCCGGCAATGCGTTCTTATTTTTCCAGCATACCTGAGAAAGGGGCCTTGAATCATGATACCTGGATGTCTATGATAGCTTATACCTTTGGGAAAGCTGATATGGTACCGGAGCCACAGATTTACTACCGGAGTCATGCAAATAATGCAACGGAAGTTGGAGTTTTCAAAAGGAAAGGAAAGTTTAAAAGGCTCCTCTCTGAAATTATCCATTCCTTTCAAAAGAATGATTTGTTTGAAGATCAGATCGCTTTTGCTTCTGAATTTTATAGGGCCTTTCAGGACAAGTTAAGTCCTGAACAAAAGAGCCTGTTTGTCCAATTTATAAAATTGAAAGACAAATCCTGGTTTCAAAAGAAAATTGCTTTAAGAATGTTCTTTAGGGGGAAGTGGAAGAAAGAATTCGCAAATTAGAGAATTCGCAAATGAGAATGATTTGTTGATGGGGTGATTTGTCAATTTGTCAATGAATTCGGTAATTTGAAAATGAGAAACCCGATAGCTATCAGGTGAAATAAAGACTTACGAAATCACATAGGCGATTGGAAAGTAGATTGTAAGTCGCACGCGGGGTGTAGTTTGTCAATGAGATGATGTGTCTATTTGTAGATGGGGGTAAATTAGATAATTTGAAAATGAGCAAATCGGGTTAAGACTTGAATCTTGGTAGCACCTGTCTGAACTATAGCTTTTTTGATTAGATGGATTGTAATGATTCATAATAATCAAATAAATCATCTGAATCATGGTTCAGACAACATCACAGGTAGTAGAGAGAGCAAATTAGCAAATGAGGTTTCACAACCAATCGGAACGTTCTTTATAAATTGTCAACTGTTCATTGTCAA
>CAZGWG010000093.1:0-11438 GCA_964529165.1 uncultured Sphingobacterium sp. | reverse complement strand
CAGTCCGCCATAAATTATAGAAATCAGATAGCCTGTCCGGTTCTTTTTTAGGGGCAACTCAGGTTCATCAACTACCTGAAAAGTTGGAGTTTCCTGGATTAACATCGTTCTGCTAATCTCCAGATTTTTTACAATCTCAGCATAAATTGTTTGCAGGACCAGTTTATCCCTTTGTTTTAATTCAAGCCCGACATTTGCAGTAGGGTATGCAGGGTTTACATCCAGCATCACACTATTTGCCTCTGAGGCTGAATATGTTTTTCTATTCAGTAGTAATCCGATACTATCGGCTCTCGCCTGAAGCCTATTCACATTATTGCGCTGTCTCTTGGTTTTTGTGTCAATATAAAAACGGGTTGCCTGATCTATCAGCCTCGTAGTAAAGATCTGAGCCAGTGCTTCATTGTGCATGGTAACTGTTACTTCGAAAAAGCTTAGTTTTTTATCTGGTTTTCCTACCGTCAGCTCCTTATCACTTATTCGTTTGATTACTATCTGTAACAAACTGTCCTGCAGACGGTTATAGTTGCCAGAATCTAATGGGAAGCGAATGGGCTTTCCATCATTATATTTTTTACCCCAGGCTTCACTTAATTTTGAAGTTCTTGCATATTCATCGGCAATTGACACTGTACCCGAATCTCCAAAAGGGCTTAGGAGTGTGTTTTTAATCATTTTCTGACTGCGTAATAATTGCTGTACATTATCGCCGGCAAGAACTCCTCCGGTTCCCGATAATCCTCCCAGATCGAATCCAAACTGACCCGCAAGTCCCGAAAGCAGGGAGCCTCCACCAGCTTTGGATTCTTCTACCACAAAGGTCAATCGTGAAGTATAGGTAACTGGTTTTAGCCATGCATACAGTATTCCAAGCACTGAACCGATAAGACCAAAAATTATGAGCTTCCCTTTTTTATTCCATAAATAAAGGACATTTTCCCATTGGTTTTCAATGCTCTGTCTGAATGAGAATTCCGGCTCGTATGGATAATTGTCCTGCTTCATATTATCTGGTTAAAATTGCAATCAGGCCAATAAGAGCTGTAACGGCAGAAGTAATTCCTGAAATTTCTGCAAACCCTAACCTAAGCCGGCTGTCAGGATTCTTCTTGGGGACAATAATAGTACTTCCAGGCTTAACAGAAGGATAGCTCCTGAAGACCAGAAAATTACGAACAGGTTTATTTAAACCGTTGGGATACTGAACATAAGCGCCTTTTATACGTGCGTCTTCAAGTAAACCGCCCGCAGAATTGACATAGTATTTGAATCTGCGACCCTGATAACTGATGTATTGCGGATTATTTACTGCACCGGAAACCTGTACAAAGGAAATTATTCTCGGGATGTAGATACTGTCTCCGGGAAGAAGTATCATACTTTTTCTGGTTACCGGATCAATGGTACTTTGGGTAAGATCGAGGTCAACCCTGATTTTATTCCGGTATATCTGGGCACTTTCCAAAGAACCATAAGGACTGAGTCCTCCTGCTCTTTGAATAAACTCAAGAGCCGTTTCATCTCTTTTTTGTACAGCATATTCACCAGGGAATAATACTTCTCCATTTACCGTTATATTTCCAAGAGGTCTGAAATTAACGAGCCTTGGGACATTGATATAATCAAGAGCTTGAAGCTCGATGTCCTGAAAACCTTTGTCCAGATTAACCGTAAAAGTTTCCACCAATTGATTGGCAACACTGTCGGATGTATTTTTGATAATTCTTGAGATTTCAATATTGTGCCCGGCTGCCTGTTCATTTAATCCGCCGGATAAAGCGATCACATCAGTTAACTTCAGTCCCTTCCTGTAAAGGAAAGTACCCGGATTTTTAACATTCCCGTTGATGGTAATATATTGATCGGTAATGAACTCTGAACGGTTCTGAATCATGATTGAGTCTTCCTTTAGCAGGGGAATATCTGATTTGCCATTAATAATGGTTTTAGGATCAAAAGAAATGAACTCTTTTTCGAGATTCGGTAAAGTACGTTTAATATAAGCACGTTCTAAATAGGCTTCAGGCTTCAATCCATCGGCTTTCTTCAGTAGTTGTGAAAGGCTCAATCCGGAACTTAACTCATAAACCCCGGGACGGTTTACCGCCCCTTCGAGTATCACCCGGTTTGCATATCTGTTTTGGATAGATCCAATTTCAACCTTGTCTCCATTACGGGGGATGAAGTCGTTGAACAGATTCGCCGGAACATCTTTAACTTCCCGCTCCAGTTTTGAAATCTGGTCTATTTTTGCAATAGACTGATAGGCAATATCTGTATATCCTCCAGCATAACGGATCAGGTTATCCAAAGTTTCTTCGGGTTTTAGTTCGTATATCGCAGGTCTTTTTACCTCTCCATATATGCTAACTCTTTTTTTATAGACGGGAAAGTTGATCACATCCTGATCTTCAAGACGGATATTCCCATCCATTAGGCCTCCTTGCAGAAAGCTATAGAAATCGACAGTTTTATAAATTTTATTGTTGCGGATCAGTTCAATATTTCTCAAGGAGCCATTCAGGGAAGGCCCCCCCGAAAGATATAAGGCATTAAAAAGCGTAGAAAGGGATGAGATGGTATATGAACCAGGTGTTTGTACCTCTCCAATCAAAGTAATCTTAATGGTTCGGGTAGTTCCTAAATTAACATTTAACTGACTTTGACCACTATTTAGTGAAGGGTATATTTTTGTCATTTTATTCCTGATTAGGCTGCTGGCTTGTTCTATTGTAAAACCATTTAAATAAATGATCCCGGCATAGGGAAGCTGAAGATTTCCCTCCGGACTAATTTTTGAACGGACACTGCTTTCATTGAGACCAGTCAGGAGTATGATTAGTTCATCGCCAGGACCTAGAACATAGCTTTTGGGGGTTGCAAGATTAAAATTAGGCTCGAATTTTATAGCGGTTTGGGTAAAGAATTCGGTCCCGTAAATACTTAAAGCAGAATTCTCGGAGGGTTTTGCTGCCTCATTTGATACTGGTTTTTGGACAATGTTTGTGGTATCTCTATTAAAATCAATATCATCTTTTTTATTGGTCCTAGAAATTTTAGTGCCACTCTTGTTCAGACCTAGCAGCCCTATTCTTTGTTTGAAAAGGTTAACCTCGATCGGATCCATACCTTTTTGTTCCATCAACTTATAAGCTTCCTGTTCTGCAAGGCCCAAATCCTGTATTTTTTGCCAGGCTTCGGATATCTGAGCATCGGAAAGTTGGTTTACTTTAATGTTCTGAAGTTTATCAAGGGATATACTCTGTGCCCGGCTTTGCTGAAAACTTAAAACCAGTCCGGTTAATAGAATATAGATAAAGAATTTTATACGCATGCAGCCTTTTATAAAGATTATGATAAATACAAATATAAATATTTAAAGTATACACTATCCTGTTTGTATTTAGTACTAAGTTAAGTGTAATTGATCATTAGTTTTGCTATGGGCTGTGAGCCATCGAATTTGAGTAATACTCATTATTATTGATATGCAGAGCCTAGTGCCCAGAGCTGATTGCTTGATACCATCAACCACATTTCATTTTTAACATAACATTAGTAATGAAAATCCAGTTCAGAATGTCTTTTTGGCATTTCTGTCTTTAAAAAATAATAAGTCTTTTATTGGTGAGTTTATCTTCGCAAACTTTCATCTTCGTGAAAAGCGAATCATGATGAATTTTGTGGGAGTGAAGTCATATCATTCGCAATTAGCATAAGAGCCACCCCAAAGGATTACTTTAGAGACCGGGTTTTAAAAACCATAACTAAGTCCAAAGCGAAACTCATTAGGTGAGGCTGCCGTCTGTAGATTTGGTCGAATTTTACCCCCTTGTTTAAAATATGAACCCTTGATATTTAAATTATTGAATAGTTCATACCCGGCTTCAATAAGCAATTGTTTTTGATTCTCAACTTTTGAACTTAAAAATCCGGGTTGAGGTTCCGCATAATACTGATCTTCCAGTTTACCATCTTCTCCTTTACGTATGTAGTCCAGACGGATTTTTGTTGATAAACGGGCCATAGGGTTATATTTTAGCCATGCAGTAAGTCTGTCTGCATTCTGACCGATCCAATCGCCCATTAAATAGTCCTGATTTGTATAAGTCTGTGCAGGGACTAAGTTTTGGTATACAAAAGGATTGATTCTTGTATACTCCATTCCTATGGTTAAATAGGGAAGCATAAGATCTGTTACAGATGCACCGATATTAAATCCAAGCTGATTTCTGCTTTTTTGTCTGTTGAATGCTTCAGACATTCTGATCTCATCGATGAAGAGTGTTGTATAAAAATGTGTTCCTTTTAAATGGTTCCTTGAACTGGCTTGCAGGAAAAATTGTCCGTTAGAGCCGGAATTTATTTTATACCGGCTTGTTATCTGATCATAGGCTTTAAAAAATATAACTGGAATCAGGTAGCCAGCATCCATTTTGTCACTATATATGATTGATTCGCCAATACTGAGGGATAATCCCTTTACCGGGAAGAAGTTGAGGCTATGGGTTGCCATAAATTTCGATACATATAGTTCACGGTCGCTACCGTAAATTGTATTTCCTTTTGGATAGGAACGGGCTGAATCTATAATTGCAGATTGGAGCCAAGTATGCGCATAATGGAATTTAAGCCATTTCATGGGTTGGTAATCCATCCGGATAAAAGGATATGCTGGCGCTTTATCGGACATAACCAGACGTCCATTCTCACCATATCCCCATAACAATTGATCATTCCCAAAACTTACAGATCCATTATTGAATTCATAACTCACACTACCTCTTAAGTTGCTGTAGGAAAGTAGTTTAGCATCCTTTTTAACGTTTTCGAATCGTACTATCCCGGTTTCATTGCTAAACTGCCGAATCGTATCAATTCCTGTTCCGTTCTCAGTGATATCCGTAAAGAATGCCTGAAAAGATAAACGTTTTCCGACGTGCCCCCAGAATTGAAGGCCGCTACTCATTTTGATGATACTTCTACCTTCACCCTGAATTGTTTCCAGCCCTATTATAGGATCAGCTCTTAGTATAAAATTGCTGTTGTCAACCGATAAAACTCTCCAACGTCCATACGGGTCTTTTTTAAGAAATGTTGTACTATCAATGCTGTTATTATTAAACTCAGCATATTCCTGTTGGTAAAAGGACAATTCCTGCCTTTCAATTGCGGTTAATTTATGTATTGAATCTTTTAGCGCAGAAAGATTGAATGCAATTTCCTTTCTGCTCATTGGAAGTATAAAATCTGTAATATTGATATTCCCTTTTTGGGCCTGCCTGGATAGAAAACTGTTAATAGGAAGTTTGGGATTCTCCCATATTATCTGAGACTTCGCTGTCTCAATACTTAATAGTGCACTGCCGAACAAAATAAGTGAGAACTGAAACGCCTGTTTTAGTTTATTAGTAAGCATTTTGATCTCCTTTAATAGTAAGAATTATGGTTTGAAGAACAATCTGGCAATCCATCCAGAAGGTCCACCTGTGAATATAATAGAGGTCGTAATTGACTCTGCGTTGCATAGCTCCAGGGGCTGATGTTTCTCCTCTGCAGCCATTAACCTGAGCATATCCGGTAATTCCGGGCTTGACCAGATGCCGGAGCATGTATCGATCTACATGCTGAATGGAAGAAATATTGAGGGGAGTAACATGAGGTCTCGGACCAACTACAGACATATTGCCTTTGAGGACATTCCAGAATTGGGGTAATTCATCGATATTCCATGCTCTAAGAAATTTACCTAGCGGAGTTACTCTCTGATCATTTTTTGTCGCTTGCAGGAAATCACCATTGGAATCAGTTTCAGGACTTCCATTGTACATGGTTCTGAATTTATAACATATTATTTTTTTATTATTCAAACCCCATCTCTCCTGTTTAAACAATACAGGACCTTTGGAAGTAAGTTTGATCAGTACTGCGATGATTGGCATGAACCACCAGCCGATCAGGATAAAAAACAATATTGAAAATACAAGATCAAAAAGCCTTTTCAATAGCTTGTTAGGTAAGCTGTCTTGCGGTAAAGAACGGAAGTTAATAACGGGTAAAAGCCCGATAGTATTGATACTGACATTACTGGCAGCATATAAATACAGATCAGGAATCATCCGAACTCGTTTTGCATGGAAATCACAGGCTTCAATACAAGCACTGATATGTTGGTGCTGTGCATTGGGTAAGGCTATAATTACCTCGTCAACTGTAGATTCTTCCAGTATTTTATTGATGTCGCTGATCTTGCCAAGGTATTTACATCCATTCAGTTTTGTGTTTTCATCATCCAGAAATCCGATACATTTATAACCATAATAGGTATGCAGGTTGATCGTGTCGTAGAAATCTTTAGCCGCAGGTGTTGAACCTACAAGGATAATCTGTTCCTGAAGTCTTCCACTGTAGAAAATGCTGTGGAGGTATTTCCTGAACAGATATTTAAAGGAAAGGATTAATCCAAACAGTATCGGAAAGTAGAGAAGTAGGAAATTATTACTTAATTCAATTTTATTCCGAAAGAAAAATAAACAAGAGGTTAAGGTTATCGCAAAAATTATTAGTGTAACCAGCACATAAATAATTTCTTCTGCGAATTTATTTGAGCGTAAATCTCTTGACAATCCGGAAATTTGAGCTGCACTATACCAGGCAATGATTGAGAGCAATAGAAAAATATAAACGAAAGATTCCTGTCCGGAATGGATCTGATCTACGGTTAAATAATCGGCTATCCAAAAAGATAGGATGAGAAGCGGGGTATCGATTAAATATCTGAATCCGTTATATAAAAAATAAGGTCTCGTCATGAGAATTATTTTTTTTAATTTGAATTGTAAAGCTCCAGCATGGCCTTTTGATAAGCTGCTGTAACACAATCCCAATTGTACTTATCTGTCAATCCTGAACTCACTGTTGATTTTAACTGTTTTACTAATGTTTCCTCATTCTCAAGATTTTCCATGCATTCTATTATAGATTCAGTATTCTCTTCAAATAATAAGCCAAATTTACCATTTGTTAACATTTCACGGTTAAAACTTGTATTTAAGGCAAGTATAGCGCAATTATTGGACATAGCTTTAAGCATGGCCGGGTTTGTACCTCCGTATTTATGCCCATGAATATAAGAAAAGCAGTTTTGATAAAGAGCCATAAGTTCATCATTATCGCGAACATAGCCAATAAAGTTCACTTTTTCCCCTCCTTGTTTTTTCAGATCTTCTGCATATTTATCACGGTAAGGAACATCACCAACAACAACTAATTTTTTCTTTGTTGAGGAATTCAAATAGGCTTTTATAATCAGGTCAGCATTATTATCAGGAATTAATCGTCCAACAATCAGGTAATAGTCGTTAGGAATAATGTTAAACCTGTTTAACAAGAGCGAATCTGCTTTTTTAAAAGAAGGAGCTCCATAGGCTATAACAAGTGAATCTGTCTTAAATTCCTTGAGATAAACATCACGCATCGCCTCAGCATCAGTTATAATCAGATCATATAGTTTGGTAGCAATTCGGGCTGCAAAGCGAAAATAAGCTGCGCCAAGACCTTTCCATTTAGGCCTTAACCACTCCATTCCATCCACATTAATCATTGTTTTTTTTTTCGTAATTTTAGGTATCCAGCCCATAGGGCCTGCAGCCAGGTTAACTACAAGAATAATGTCGGCCCTGCTAAACGTAGCATGAATAATAGAAAGGAATGAGTGAATAATCTGATTCAGTGATTTGGTTTCTACTGTTGGGATATAATGCAGCTTGATCCCATTGACTATTGCCGGTTTTTCTTTAAATAGATTTGACTGGCAATAAATGTGAACTTCCACATCTTTTTGTACAAGCCTTTCGCTAAGCTCTTTAACGAAGGTTTCGAAACCACCATAAACATAAGGATAACCCCGGGTACCTATAATGGCTACTTTCATCCAATCATTTATGTCATTTTCCCGGGAATCCGGTATTTGCTTCCTTATTTCAGTGTGCTCAAGATTCCCCTTAAGGACCTGCTTTCTGACCCGACAAAAGTATTTAATTAATTCTAAATACGGGAATTAAAGAGTGATTCATTATTACTTGAGGTGTTAGTTTAGACGGGTGCTGACTGAATCAGCGGAACTCCTGGGCCGGTGGCTATTATGATTTGTACGCGCAGCATTCAGGCGATGATAACCTTAGCTTATTATTTCTGTTTCATTATATTTTTATAAAGCTGAAGTATATTTTCTTTATGTAAATCTAAACTAAAAAAAATTTTTACCCGCTCTTTTGAACATACTCCGAATGGCTTCAGACTTGAAAGATCCTTTAAAAAAAGTCCGATTTTACTCGCAAGATCTACAGCATTTTTGTTTTCAAATAAATAGCCATTCTGAGCATCAGCAATTTGTTCAGTTGTTCCACCGGCATTTGATCCGATTACGGGCAAACCTAAACTCATGGCTTCCATGATAACTCCACCGAATGGCTCGGGTTCACCCGAGGGCAAAACGAATACATCAAATAATTTGTAATAGGGTATAGGATCTGGTAAATGCCCAAGAAAATGTATCCGGCCTTCGAGTTGATACTTTTCAATCAGTGCTGAAATTGTTTCCTTTTGCCATTCATAGCCCGGGACATAATCGCCAATTAATATGGCCTGTATATTTTTTCCTGTTCTTTGCGTGATAATTCCAATGGCTTCTATCAGGTATTCCTGACCTTTCCTGACCAGTCTGATTCTTGAAGTACAACCCAGTACAAGGTCTGCCTGTTTCAAATTTTGTTTAAGGGCATCAGAGATTGAAATCTCTGGTCGGTTCTGTGGGATTTCAAAACCATTATATATTGTCATTACCCTTTTATGCCCCTGAAATTGAGAAGCCATAGTCCTTGATACACAGACCACTTTATCCGAAAACCTGGTCATATAGGCCGAGTAAATCGGCCAGAATTTTTTGAAATCACCGAACCATTCCCGGATATGCCAGATATGTTTTCTGCCTGTGAGTCTGGCAGCAAGCGCAGGCGCAGGAACTACACCTGAATTGGTATGAATGATCTGAATATTATATTTATGAATGATCTTTCTGATTGTTAAAAGGTTTTTGGCAAACCGAATAAGTGTGGCCAGAATATATTTGATTTTGAATGATTTGCGGGTAAAAATGTAGAGGTTCCCGTCCAGTAAGATTCTCTCAGAAGGAAGAAATGCATTTAATTCAGTATACAAATCACCAGTTTCAGGTAATAACACATACACCTTGTAGTTTTCATTCAGAATTCGGACCAGTTTTATTAATGATCGGCTTGCTCCATACATATCACCACTATGCCCAACTATAAGAATATTATCACTCATCGTTTAAATCCGAATTTAGATTCATGTTGTCTGTACCATTCTAAAAAACAAAAAATATTCCAGATCAGGCGGTTATTTGTTCCGGGTTTTTGTTTTTTTGCATCCTGCCATAGCATATTAATGCTGGGGGCATTCAGATATGGATTATTTTTCAGATTCTCTTCAGAAAATAAAAAAGAAGAAAGTTCAGAAAGACTGGAATTGAGCCAATAAAGTTTAGGGGTTTCAAAACCTTGTTTTGGCCTGTTTGAAATCAATTCAGATACAGAAGGAGGTAATTTCCTTTTTAAGAGTTCTCTCAGGTAATTTTTTGATTGAAATAAGGTTTGATTGAAATAAGAGGATGATTTTAATACCTCTTCAACCAGTTGGTGATCCAGAAATGGCGTGCGGGCCTCAACACTGCGGGCCATCATCATACGGTCTGTTTTTACCAGGAGGTCATCAGGTAGCCAGGTCAGCAGATCAAGCATGAGACTTGATTCCAGTTTTCCTGATTTTTTTCCAAATTCCTGAAGGAAATTATGAAACAGGATTTCATAGTTTCCGCTGTTCTGTATTCCGGTATTCAGGTAGCTGCGGCTAAGTTCCGGACTAAGTATGGAAGTCCATCTGGAAACCCCGGTATCATATCGGAATGCCCCTATAGACCTGAGTTTATTCCTGATCTTGTCGAATTTATGAATTCCCAGGCCTGAAGCGATTTCTAATAGTGTTTGTGCCCCATTAAATGGTATTTTCCCAAATTGATAAAAATACTTCTCATATCGATAATGGTCATAGCCATGAAAAAGCTCGTCGGCACCTTCTCCTGATAAAACTACTCTAACATGTTGTCCAATTGATTTGGCGATCAGGTAGGTCGGAATTATTGCAGAGTCGCCAAGTGGCTGATCAGCATGATAAATGGAACTTGAAAAAATTTCTGCAGTGATGTCCTCCAGCCTGAGGCTTATGAGATCGAGTTCAAGTGAAGTGGCCACTTTTTGTGCATAGAACGATTCATCAATCGACTTATCTGCGAAACTTACATTAAAGGCTTTTACTTTCTTTCCTGCCAGTTCATGCATATAGCAGGCCAGGAGAGAAGAATCAATCCCTCCACTAAGAAGTAATCCGATATCAACATTGGCAATCAGTCTGTACTTAATGCTATTTTCAAGCAGGCTGTCAATCTCTTCGATTTCAGGTATGTTTTTTCTTTCCCCAACATAGTCAAACATATTCCAGTAGGTATATGTTTCTCCCTGAATTTTGTTGAGATCATATTTATACACATTTGCCGGGCTGATTTGCCTAATGTTGTGATAAATCGTAGCTGGCCCCGGTATGTATTGCAGAGAGAGAAAATTCAAAAGACTCACCTCATTTATTTCAAGTGGAATATTTTTGAAGGCATGAAAGAACTTAATTTCTGAAGAAAATATTATGAAGTCCTCATTTTCAAATAGAAATAAAGGTTTTTTACCTAGCCGGTCTCTCGCGAAAATTACCTTCTTTTCTTTCCGGTCATAAATGACCATGGCGAACATTCCTCTAAGAACTTTGCAGAAGTCTGTTCCATATTGAATATAGGCCGATAAAATAACTTCTGTATCACTTTCAGTTCTGAAGGTATGTCCCAATTTTTTCAGATCCGATCGTAATTCCTGATAATTGTAGATCTCTCCATTAAAAATGATTATATATCGTTCACAGGAAGATTGAAATGGCTGATTGCCCTCAGCAGAAAGGTCGATAATGGATAAGCGCCGATGTCCTAAACAAATGCCGTTTTCAATCCAAATCCCTTTATTATCCGGACCCCTGTATTCCATCTGATCGAGGGCATGGTTAAGCGGCTCAAAATAATCTGAACGGAAATTTTCAATTTCCTTTTTTGAGATTACACCAATGATACCACACATAATCGGATTATTCTTTTTTGATCAAAATCGGAGTTTTATTTGCGGCTCTTAATGACTTTTGCCGGAACTCCACCTACAATACTGTATGGAGGAACATCTTTTGTTACCACGCTTCCGGCTGCGATGACTGATCCCCGGCCGATGGTTACTCCTGCCAGGATTATGGTATTTGCAGCGATCCAG
>CAZGWG010000092.1:0-13636 GCA_964529165.1 uncultured Sphingobacterium sp. | reverse complement strand
GCAGGCTGTTTTAACAGCTAGCCAGATTAAAGTGAATAAAATTGACCCTGAGCTTGCTGTAGCCTGGAAGAACAATCTGTTTATTTTCGAAAGCGACGATATCCGTTACATTATGCGGATGATATCAAGGTGGTATAATGTAAAGATAGAATACGAGGGTGCAATTCCAGATGATAAGTTTGGAGGGGCTGTATCACGGTTCGAGAATGTTTCAGAGGTCTTAAAACCTTTGGAGGCTACAGGGAAAGTGAAGTTTAAGATTGAAGGAGATCGAATTATAGTAAAAAGATAAAATTTAATGATTAACCATAAAATAATTTATTAACCTTAAACTAATGCCTATGAGGATAGAGAGACAAAAAATATAATTATAAAAAAACCAGAAATGCAGGAACATTTCTGGCTAATGTTTGGCAATTGTCAATAATTAATTATCAACTGTTAACCGCAGGTGCCCTGGCTTCGAAACAAAGGTATACTGCTTAAACCAAACTTCACAAATGTACAAAATTTTTAATGGAAAACTGTGTATATCCAGTAGGAGTACACATAAAATATGGCTTGTTATGCGCCTAACCACAATCTTATTAATGGTTACATTCATGCAGGTCAATGCTACCGGTTTTGCTCAAAAAATCAGCATAACTAGATCAAATGCACCTCTCAAAACCATACTAAAAGAGCTTAGGTTACAAAGTGGCTACAACTTTGTTTACACAGACAATCTTTTAAAGATGGCAAAACCTGTTCAGATCAATGTTAACGGAGCTGATTTTGAAGATGTTCTTAAACAGATTTTTAGTGACCAGCCATTGACTTATAGTATCCATAAAAATTCGGTTACCGTTAAGGAAAAAAACAGATTCCTGTTCAACAGAGCAATTGAGGATTTCGTATTGCGGGAAGAAATCATTGTTTCTGGTAAAGTAACAGACTCAAAGGGTGAGAGCCTTCCCGGTGTAAGTATTAAAGTAAAAGGAACCAATATAGGAACCTCTGCGGATCTTGACGGAAGATATTCGATAAGAGTAGACGAAAATGCAACACTTGTTATTACCTATATAGGTTATTTAAGTCAGGAAATAGCGGTAAATAATCAAAGTTCGATAAATATTGTTTTACAGGAATCTTTGGCTTCGTTAAATGAGATAGTTGTTACAGCTTTAGGAATTAAACAGCAAGCTAGAGCCTTGTCGTACGCAACTCAAAGTGTTAAAGCAAAAGAAATGACAGAGGTAAGAGATCCAAATAATTTCTTAAACTCATTTCAAGGCAAAGTTGCTAACGCTTTAATTACTCAGTCAAGTGGAGGGGTAGGTACAAGTTCGAGTATTATTTTGCGGGGTAATCGTTCCATACAAGGTAGTAATAATGCACTAATCGTAATTGATGGAGTTCCCAGCCTTGGCGGTTCTACATCCAATATTAACCCTGACGATATAGAATCAATTTCTGTATTAAGAGGTGCTTCCGCCGGAGCTTTATATGGTAGTGAAGCGGGAAATGGAGTATTGGTAATTACAACAAAGATGGGTTCTAAGGACAATGTTACGGTGAATGTTAATTCTGGTATGGTTGTGCATTCAGCAATTGGACTACCAAGGCTTCAAAATACTTATGGTCAGGGAAGTTCTGGAATAATAAATGCTAACTCAGGCACAAGTTGGGGACCTAAAATGGAAGGGCAGACCTATACTAATTATAAGGGCAGGCAAGATACTTATTCAGCTGAGCCTGATAACATTAAAGACTTCTTTAATTCGGGAATTAGTTTAAACAATTCTATAAGTGTAGCGGGGGGAACTGATAAAATAAAGAACTATTTATCGTATACGAATACCTCTAATAAAGGAATAGTCCCTACAAATAATTTAACGAGCCATAATGTTAATTTGAGGCTCTCTACACAGGTTAGCAAACGTTTTTCAGCGGATTCCAGAGTTACCTATTTTAAACAAAATATAGAAAACCGAATGAACGGTACTTCTAATAATCCGGTAATCAGAGCATATCAAATTGGAAGAAATATTAAATTGTCGGATGTTAAAGATTATCAGATAATTAATAATGGTGTGCCTGCTTCGGCATTTTGGCCATCAACAGATAACTTATCCTATCAAAATCCTTATTGGACTATTAATGGAAATCAAGTTGAAGAAAATACCGACCGGGTTTCAGGATATTTAAAAGCAAAATACCAAATCACTGATTGGTTAAATGTGACTGGTAATGCCAGTTTAGAGAAATCCTTTAGCAGAGATGATCATTTCGTTAAGCAGGGGGTTTATTTCAATCCGGCTCGCGAAGGAGGATCATTTGAAGTGTTTAATAATGTGTCTAATCAAAAATGGTTTGATGCCATGTTTGACGGAAACAATAAAATCTCAAAGGATTTAAGTATTAACTATCAGGCGGGTGCTATTTACCGAGATAATAGTTATAATCAGGATATTTCGATTGCAAATGGTCTGAATGTTCCTAATAAATTCAGCGTTAATTTTGCTTCAAATTCTGTTTTAAGTTCGAATGCTACGCAAATTCAAACACAATCAGTGTTTGGGCAGTTTAATCTTGCCTACAAAGATGCTTTATTTCTGAATGGTAGTTTGCGGAATGATTGGAGTTCTCTTTTGCCAAAACCTCACTCATTCCAATACTTCTCATTAGGGACATCGGCAGTTTTATCAGATTTATTCGATCTTCCTCAAAGTATATCTTATTTAAAAGCAAATGTCAATTTTGCTGAAGTAGGAAACGGTGGGAAGTTTGGTCTCCTGGCATCTACCTATAATTATACACCTGGCACTGGTAATGGATACCTGATGCGAAATGATGTTCTTCCTTTTCCTGGGTTAAAGCCTGAAATTGTAAGAAATCTTGAATTTGGTCTGGATCTGAGACTTCTAAATGATCGTTTGAGGCTTGCTGCGACTTATTACCAAAGTAATTCATTTAATCAATTGTTAAGTCTTGGCGTGCCTGCGGCCACAGGTTTTGCTTCAAAATATATTAATGCAGGTAATATAAGGAACCGGGGAGTCGAACTTGTTTTAGGTGCTACACCAGTCAAAGGTTCTGGCCTTAATTGGGATATTGATTTTAACCTGGGGATGAATCGTAATAAAATTATAGAATTAGCAGACGATTTAAAGGTAATTTACCTCGGTGGTACATATAGTAGTTTGAATGCTATCCAAGTTAGGGAAGGTGGAGCATATGGGGATGTTACCAGTGCCTATTGGGCTAAAGATAATAATGGGAATAACTTGGTTACGGCAAACGGACTACCTATTTACTCTAATCAGAGAGGAGAATTAGGCAAGGTAATAGGAAACTTTAATCCTTCTGCTATTTTAGGACTAACCAATACTTTTAACTATAAGAAGTTCTCACTCAGAGTTTTGACAGATGGCCGTATTGGAGGTATAGTACTTTCTCAAATTGATCAGGATCGGGTATTTGATGGAGCATCCGACTTTACTGTAAAGTACAGGGAAGGTGGATGGAATCTTGGGGGAGTTGATGTGAATGGAAGCCCGGTATCTGCTACAATTTCAGCTCAGGATTTTTGGCAAAGTGTATCCTCCAAAAGACAAGGGATTGGTGAATTTTTCGCTTATGATGCTACCAATATCAGGCTAAGAGAAGTAGCACTGGGATATAGTGTGCCCTTATCAGCCAATCTTTTCATAAAGTCAGCGAGATTAGCTTTAGTTGGGCGAAACTTATTATGGCTGTACCGGGGTAGTTCTATATTGGATATTCCAGGTCTGGAAAAGCGTAAAATGTGGTTTGATCCTGATTTTGACAGTGGAGGTATTCAGAGCAATTTTGGTCATATACCTTCTACGCGCACAATAGGACTTAATCTAAGTTTAAACTTTTGAAACTAAAGCTAGAATTAACAGACATGAAAAAGATAACTATATATTCAAGATCAATCATATACCTGATTATTACGGCTTGTATTATGGTCGCACCGTCGTGTACCAAAGACTATCCGGAAATTAATGTGGACAAAAATTCAATCGCTAAAATTGAGGATGCTAATCTTCCATTCTTGTTTACCGCTGCTTTGCAATCCGGAAGAATTGGTGATCAGACTGCACAGAATTTATTTGCGGATCAGTATTCTCAGTTTATAGCCAACAATGCTACCTACTTTCCTTCAGATCGTTATTTTATACAAATGAGCTGGGCTAAGGATAATTTTACTCCAATATATACTAAGGTTGTACCCCAATTAAGAACAATTTTTGAAAATACGGAGAGTAATTCTGCAGAGTATGCATTGGCCGATATCTGGTGGGTATTTACCTTTCACAGAGTTACTGACTATTGGGGGCCAATACCTTATTTTCAGGCTGGCCTGTCTGAGGGGTCAGTTCCTTATGATTCTCAGGAAGACATTTATAAAGATTTCTTTAAAAGATTAGCTACTGCTGTAGGGGTTTTAAAAACTCATGCGGATGCTAAACCTTACGGATCTTATGATGTTTTATATGGAGGTAATGTCAGTAAGTGGATCAAATTCGCCAATACACTACGTTTGAGGTTGGCTTTAAGAGTTTCCAAAGTAGACCCTGCTTTAGCTAAAACGGAGGCCGAGGCAGCTTTTGCGAGTGGTGTTTTTATGAAAAGTCCGGATGATGATGCCTTACTTCAAAAGAACTTAGTAGATTTTAATAAGTTATCACAGATGTCAGAATGGTTTGAATTCAATATGAGCGCAACCATGGAATCTATACTAAAGGGTTATAATGATCCTCGAATAAAGGAGTATTTCTTACCCGCAGAAACATCCGGAAAGTATGATGGAATAAGAAATGGTTTATCAATAGCTCAGTTGGGCATGCCTATGAATTCTGCTGAAAATAATTCTCATATAGGGCCGCGTTGGTCTTCTCCTTCAAGGGGAGGTTGGAGTAATTATTTCAGTACACCACAAAATGTAATGTGCACTGCTGAAGCGTATTTTTTGCGTGCTGAAGGTGCATTATTAGGTTGGAATATGGGAGGGAGTGCACAATCTCTTTATGAATCGGGTATTAGAAATTCAATGGCACAATGGGGATTGACAGATAATAATGCAATAGAAGCATATATTAACGGCACAACACTGCCTATTGAACCAGATGATTATCTCAAATCACCTGCAGCAACAGACGTGCCCGTGAAGTTTAATTTGTCTGATTTAAATACACAAAAGAAACAAGTTGCAGTTCAGAAATGGCTGGCTTTATTTCCTGATGGAACTGAGGCCTGGGCAGATCATAGAAGAAATCATGATGTTATACCTTTTTATCCGGTAGCAAACTCAGATAATATTGATTTAGTTGATCCCACTTCAAATTGGATAAGAAGGATACCTTTTCTTCAGGTAGAATTAGAGACCAACGGAGCTGAAGTAGCTAAAGCTGTTTCTTTATTGAATGGGCCAGATAAGATTACGACACCTCTTTGGTGGGATGTTCATTAAGTACATTATCCAAATTGTCAACATAACTCTTGTGAATTATGATTGAGCATTCAATAAACCAGCTATATACATAAACTGTACAACAGCTACTAAACTCATCGGATGACTCCAAGTCATCCGATGAGTTAATAATTAATGTTGTGCTAAAAAATCAATTCTCGTAATCGATGGAAACTCTATTAGTAATGGTACTTATGTTATGGCTGGTTTAGTGTCGGATAAAATAAATTAAATTTTAATGAGAAAAGTAAATAGAATAATCCTGTTCATTATTTGCATAACAGGTACAACGAGCATTTCTTATGCTCAGAAAAACACCGATTCACTAGCTGTAAAAAAGGCAATGCTTGGAGCAACTAAATACATGGTTGAAGAGCTTAGTACAAATGGTGGATATGTTGGATTGTATTTGGAAGATTTATCTCGTAGGTGGGGTGAGTTAGAGGCCTATAAAACTATGATATGGGTTCAAGATCCGGGTACGATAGATATGGGTCATTTATTCCTGGATGCGTATCACGTAACTAAGGAAGAATATTATTATCAGGCAGCAAAAAAAGCTGCTGAGGCACTCATTTATGGACAACTTGATAATGGTGGTTGGAATTATATGATAGATTTTGCGGGTGGAGGATCTCTCAGGCAATGGTACAATACAATCGGAAAGAATGCCTGGGGTTTCGAAGAACATAATCATTATTATGGTAATGCAACATTTGATGATGAAGTAACTGTAAATGCTTCAAAATTTCTGCTTCGTATATATCTTGTGAAACTTGATAATAGTTTTAAACCTGCATTGGATAAAGCTGTTGATCTTATTTTAGAGAGCCAATATCCATTGGGTGGTTGGCCACAACGGTTTCCAATTAAGGATGATCATCCAAGAGGTGAATGGGCAGATTATACACCATTCTATACTTTCAATGATGATGTGATTAAATCCAATATTAATTTCTTGCTCGACTGCTATTTGACTTTAGGAGGTCAACGTTTCTTAGACCCGATATACAGGGGAATGAATTTTTATATTCTTAGTCAGCAGGGCAATCCCCAGGCGGGATGGGGGCAACAATATGATATGGATTTAAAACCTGCTCATGCACGTTCTTATGAACCTCCGGCCCTTCTTCCTGGTCAGACACAAGAAAATGTGTTATCAATGATTCGTTTCTATGAACTAACTGGTGATAAAAGATTTATTGCAAGGATTCCAGATGCTATTAAATGGTTAGAATCTGTAAAATTACCTGCTTCGGAAACTTCAGGCGGAAGATATACCCATCCTGTTTTTGTAGAATTAGAAACCAACAAGCCTTTGTACGCACATCGTTCGGGGACTGGAATTAAAGATGGGAAATATTGGTGGGATTATAATCCAGATAACCCGTTGCTGCATTATGGAGCTAAAACCGTGATTAATATTGATTACTTAAAGAGTGAATATAATAGAGTGAATCAGTTACAGCCTAAGGATATTATTAGAAACTCCCCTCTTAAAGGTAATCTTAAAAGTACACAGACGTCTTATTATGATCGAAGTGAAATCAAATCTGGTAAAATAGTAACAGAGGCCGATGTAAATGAAGTGATTAGTAAACTGGATACTAAATATCGCTGGCTGACCAAGAATCAATGGGCAAGCAGACCGTATTCTGTCTCAAGTGGGGGAGAAGAAACCAATACAGCCAGATATAGTGATAGTGGGGGAAGAGCATTGCTGGATCAATCTGAACAAAAATATATTTCTGTCAGGGAGTATATAAAAAACATGAATGTTTTAATGAATTATATCAAAAATCAACGAAAGTAGTTTGTTTTTCTCCTCGTGATGTTTGATGGATTGCTGATTTACCCAATAATTAAAAATGATATGAAATTATTTAACAAAAGATTATTCAATCTATTGCTGTGCCTGATTATAGGCTTCCAGTTTTTAGTCTCCTGCAGCTTAAACTCTGACCCTAAGGTATCAAATGAAAGCTGGCCTCCTGCACTTCCAACAGCGAATGAGAATGGAGTGGCTACTTTAAATAGTGCAGATTTATTAAGTATTCCACCTTCTGTACAGCACATTCTTGACTCTACCTCGAATGCTAAATTAATTGTAGCTGAACATGTACCTACGGTGGAATTGTCTTATCATTCAGAATTACCTCATAAAGCATTTAATGGAACAGGCTGGTCTTCGTGGGGAGATATTTTGGTTGCCAGTGATGGAAAGGTATATTCCGGTACTGGTAATCATTGGGGTATCGATAGTGGTGAAACCTATGTGTATAGTTGGGATCCTTCAGTTAAACAGTTAAAGAAGATTGCAGATATTAACAAATTAACTAAGGCCGGACCTGATGAGGTTCGATTTTCTAAGGTTCATGCGCACATCATAGAAGGGAATGATAAAAAAATATATTTTACCGGTACTCTGGATGATGGTGGAAAAGCTGGGAATAAGGAGATGTTAGAAAAATGGACCGAGAATATTGGTGGTGGTAAGCTTTTTCAATATGATCCTGAAACGGGTCAATCAGTTGTTTATGCAGATTTTCCTGCTGCAAGAGTTACAGCCACAACCAAATACGATCCAGCAAGAAATCTTCTTTATTGTGCTTTGGAAGGCTCGCCAGATGGATTTGCTCTTGGGGTGTTTGATATGTCGGCAAAGAAATGGATTTATGAGGGCAAACCTGGGGAAATCAGTGGTCAGGACAGGAATTTTATATTGGATTCTAAAGGGAATCTTTATTTCAATGGTCCTGAGTCATTTATTCATACAGGTGTTCGCTTAAAAACGCTTCTGGAAGCGTGGCAGAAGAAAAAAACAACACTATACGATCAAGGTAAATATGTATCACCCACTATGCTCCCGGGTATTAAGCGCCGTTTGAATAAGGAAAGCAGTAGCTATACTACGCTTATGAAATATGACCCGCAAAGTAATAAGGTTACTCCTACAAATTCGTATTTTAAGAGTATAGGCTTTAGATCATCAACAAAAGAAACGAAAGAAGGTTACGTATATGGTTCGACAATGGGAGGCGAACTATTCCGCTACTCACCTTCAAAAGATGAACTCATTCTATTAGGGTCCAATTTTTTGGTTGAGGGAGAGTACATAACCGTTTGCGACCTTGCTCCTGATGAAAAGTATGTGTATTATCTGCCTGGTGCTCATGGCTCTGCCGGGTTTTCTGGAACTCCTGTTATTCAGTATAATATTAAAAACGGACAACAAAAGGCATTGGCATTTTTGTATGAACCCATGAATAAAGTATTTAATTATGCACCTGGTGGAACTTACGGAATGAAAGTCAGTGAGGATGGTACCAAACTTTACATTGGTTTAAATGGTTCGCCATCTGAAGCGCTGAGACCTAAAGGACTTCATGAGGGATTCGGCTTAACATCCTTTGTTACTATTCACATACCTGAACAAGAACGTTAAATAGCATTTCCATACATAGTATTTCAGGAGTAACTAATATATAGTTAATTGATTTTTAGGGTATTATGTACTCTTTGATAGGAATGAAACACTTTGGAGAATTCGGGCTATATTTTAGTCCGCAGCAAATTTTCGTCATTAAAAATGATAAATATGAACAAAAAAATAAATGATGATATATCTGTTAAGTTAATTGGCGCGATTCAGTTAATTAAGGTAAAAAGGCACTTATATATACTTCAATTTGTAGTATTTCTGCTTTTCTTATCAAGCTATTCGAATGCCCAGCAGATAGAAAGGGTATCTACAAGAATCCCGGCGTTACAAGCCTATAATGAAGGATTTGTATCAGATGTAATGCAGTCGCAATCTAAAAAAGAGGTCCAACTTAGTAATCTGGTGCTTTTGGAAAATGATGCAGCCGGTGCTGGTCTGAGTCTTAAGGGTGTTCATTCTGAAAAGATAGATAGGAGTACATTAGCTCGTAAACTCTTCTATCTTGATGATAACCGTGCTCTCCGGGCACATATTGTATTGTACCTTACACAAGCGAAAAATGCAAAAATAGCTCCATCTTACTACCTGATAGTTAATGGAGAAAAAATACCGGGCAGTCCTTCTTCATGGCATGAACCCATGTGGCGATGGGTAGAAATACCAAGCTCTCTGCTTAAAAAGGGAAAGAATGAAGTTATTGTTGGTTCGGATGCCCCTAAAGGTGAAGGCTATGAGTTATTGTTCGCTCGTGAAGATGAATATGAAGACGGAGGAGGTAAATTCACATATCAGGGGAATACTGCTCTTATAAGTGCAAACCAGATCGATTTGGAAGATAAAGATGTTAAAAGAAGCCTGTCACCTATTAAAGTTGGTGCAACATCTGCCAAATCAATAAATGATGGGAAAACATGGATAGAAGGTAAACTTGGTCCTCAAAATAATATTTCAGGCGAGTATACTATCCGATTGAACCTTGAGAGATATAAGTCTACCGGCCATATTACCTCAAAAGTAATAGATCTTTGGGATGGGCTTGAATCTTATCCGGTAATTCGTCCGGCTTGTCAGATTAACGAGCTTAAAATGTTGTTGACAGCTTCAATTCCAAAAGAAGCAGAAGTTATTTTGCAGTGGCGTAAATCAAATACAGGTAATGTTTTTGATAAGTCATGGGAAGATTGGACGATTCTGGGTAATGGGCAGGATAAAACTTTTGAAATCGGTGCAATACAACAACGTTATATACAATGGCGTGCTATTCTTAAGACAAACAATCCGCTCGTTTCACCTACTATTAAAGAGGTTATTGTAGATAGAAAATTAAGTTTTGACCCTGTTGTGAAGGATCTTTATTATGTCACAGATACATCCAATGTAAAACACGTATATACTTCTTATAAAAATACCTATGAAAATGCGCTAACTCCTGATTTGAAAACCCTTCGTGAAAGACTTAAACTCGATTCAGTAATAAGGGGAGCACATGGGGATTTCGAAAAAATAAATAGAATCCGTCATTATGTTTCAGGTTTATGGTATCATGATCAGCCAATTAAGGAATATCCTGAATGGAATGCTCATCAGATTCTTGACAGGAATGAACGACTTGGAGCGGGGGGGATGTGTATTCAATTTTCTATCGTTTTTATGCAGGCTCTCCAATCTTTGGGTTATCAGGCAAGACATATAAATGTATTTGCCCATGAAACAATTGAAGTTTATATAGATGAATTTGGAGACTGGGTTCATGTCGATCCTGAAAGTGTATTTGATTCTTATGAGTATAATACCATCACAGGAAAACCTCTTAAGGCTCTTGATCAACATGCTTTTTTTCTAAACGAGCTAGGTTTCTCTTCAGATAATCCAATTAATTGGACTGCATTAAAGCCCTGGGCCTGGAATGCACCTGGAGTTAAAAAGACTCCGCAACCTGTTAATTTCTCGACTTTCACACCTTATGTGAATGATCCTAATCAACCTCCACCTCAACATGCCTTAGTTGGATTTATTCGATTTATTCCCAGAAACAATTTTCTTTCAAATCCGACACCCAGGCCTATAAGTCATGGACTTATTGAATGGCCTTGGAATGGATATGTGAACTGGTATGATGAGGCTACGCCAAGGAAACTTCAGTTTGCTATTCACACTGATCGTATAGCAGATCTGTATCCCACCCTTAATCAGGTTGAGTATTCACTGAATTATACTAAATCAGAAGGAGAGATACAGGTTAATCTCCTGACATTTACGCCCAATTTTGAAACTTTTGAAGTAAATATAGACGGTCAGGGTTGGCAATCTTCCCAGGACAGTTTTTTATGGAAGCTCAGACCTGCTGCATTGAATAGCCTCGAAATACGATCGCGTAATTCTTTAGGAAAGACCGGCAAACCTTCCAAAGTATCACTTTTATGGCACTACCGTGAGCCTTATAAACCTCGTTTGTAGGATTTGGTTCCGAGTTGAATATTACACTTTGGTTGTTTATTGTATTAATGTTTTCTAATAATTAAATATGACTGATCTTTTTAATCAGAATAGTTTAAATGGGAGAGTTATGAAGTTTGCATCTGCTTTTTTGAAATTTATTGCAGGCAGAATGCGCAAGGACTCTTCTTTTATTCCTAAGCCACAGCATATATATAGATATGTTGGTGCTTTTATTATTATCCTATACGCTACACGGGCTATAGCCGGAGACGGAAATCCCAGAGATGATGTGAAAGCTACGATGTTAAATGCAACCCGTTTTATGGTTGAAAAAGTGAGTGTTAATGGGGGCTATGTAAGATTGTATCTTCCGGATTTATCACGTAGATGGGGCGAACTGGAATTATATAAAACTCAGGTGCAGGTACAGGACCCGGGCATAACAAGTATGGGTAATCTATTTCTGGATGCTTATGCTGCAACAAAAGATGAATACTATTATCAGGCAGCTGAAAAAGCTGCCGAAGGTTTAATTCTGGGTCAGTTAGAATGCGGAGGATGGAATTATTTCATTGATTATGCTGGCGATCGGTCGATTAAGCAATGGTATAATACTATTGGGAAAAATGCATGGGGTTTTGAGGAGTATTATCATTATTATGGTAATGCAACTTTTGATGATCTTACTACTTCTGATGCTGCGAAATTCCTCCTGAGGATTTATTTCGAGAAACTTGACAGCAAGTTTAAGCCGGCTTTAGATAAAGCTATTGGATTTATTTTGGAAGCCCAATATCCGCTTGGGGGCTGGCCGCAAAGGTTTCCGTTGAAATATGATTATCCTCATGGATATGAAACAGATTATACCTCATTTTATACCTTCAATGATGATGCTACATGGGGGAATTTGGAATTCTTAGTTCTTTGTTATGCAACATTAGGGCAAGAACGTTTCCTCGATCCAATAATCCGGGGGATGAATTTTTATTTGATAACCCAACAAGGGAACCCGCAAGCTGGTTGGGGCTTACAATACAATATGCATATTGAGCCCGATCATGCCCGTTCATTCGAACCTGCTTCATTAAATACATCCCAGACGAGGGATCATATATTGAAATTGCTTAAATTTTATCAACTCACCGGAGATAGAAAATTTTTATCCAGGATTCCAGATGCAATCAAGTGGCTTGAATCAACTCTTTTGCCAGTTGACATGACTAATAATGGGGCTCGAACTCATCCATTATTTGTAGAGTTAGGAACCAATAGAGCACTTTGGGCTCATAGATTGGGTACAGGTGTTAATAATCAACGCTACTGGATTGATTATAATACAGAAAACCTATACTCTTATGGAGATAATACGAAAATTGATATCAATCAGCTAAAGCAATTATATGATACAATTCAGTTATTGGATCCTAAAGAATTAACTAAGAATTCCCCGATTAAAGCAGCTCCATTTAACTTATCGGATTCACCTCAAAAATACTATCTGAACAATTGGACACTTGATGTTGATTTTAATCAAACTTTTAAAAGGGTTAATAGTAATAAATCGCCTGATAAAGCTGAAATTACTTCCATTATTAACTCTCTCGATAATCAGCACCGCTGGTTGTCTAAACATGAATGGGTGAGTAAGCCTTATACTATTTCTGAAGATGGTATAGAATCAAATACGGCAATGCTCGCTGATGAAATACATGCTAATTGGATTGTTGATTCTTCAGAACAGGAATATATTTCCACACAGGTTTATATTAAAAATATGAGGAAGTTAATAGCCTATCTAAAACAAAATGCACTTTAAATCTGCAATTAACAGGATATTTTTTTCAATCCCAGGATTTTAAAAATGAGAAGGAAACAAGTTAATTAAGCTTTAAACTTTTAACTACCTCAAAGGATTAATAAATTCTTGAAATGAAAAGAAAACTAGTGTTATGTTAAAAATGAAATGACGTTGATGGCATTGAGCAATCAGCTATGGGCAATCAGCTTGAACTCTGAAAAAATATCAATAATGTGAGTGTTGTTCAAATTCGATGGCTCTTTGTGCCCATAGCAAGAAATAATGATCAATTACGCTTAATATAACACTAGATATAACAGTTAATAAAAAACTATGCCTTAACTATTTAAGGTATCATTCTAATCGTATGGGAAAACTTATCATAAGTATTATTGCTATAGCCATAGGTATTATGCCATTTAATAGCTATTCACAGACCAGCTCCGGCTGGTACACCGAGGGGAAAGATTATGCCCCA
>CAZGWG010000091.1:0-13731 GCA_964529165.1 uncultured Sphingobacterium sp. | reverse complement strand
ACATTCTGCCTTGTAAAAGGTCTATTTGCTCTTCAGAGAAGTTTTGTCTTTGGATTGCTTCAAGGTAGTTGGCATTGTTCACGTTACGCTCTTCAATTGGTAAAGAAAATCTTCTCCACATTTTACCGGCAGTTACATTACCTGGATAAGGCACTTTAGTTCCCCCCACATCCCAGTTAGCATAGTTAAATACCGGATATTTTGTACGGCGCCAGTTAGAATAAACTTCATAATCATTACCTAATAAAGAAACCCATTTCTGAGTAGAAATTGTTTCCAGTTGCTGAGCGAATGTACCAGCAGCAGGATAAGGGTTTGCTGCCAGGTAATCATCAACCTGAGCAGTGCTAATTACTCCTGAATGAGGGGCAACAGTTGGCCATAACGCCCATTGCGCCATCGCAGCACGTACGCCGTTTTCATAAGCTGCCTGAGCGGTTGTTCCAACACTCCAGCCCCTGGCTGCTGCTTCTGCTATAGTCAGATAAGCTTCAGCAGGCCCCATGGTAATGATTGGCGAACCTCTATCAAGATAAAGTAAAGAAGGCTCTGAGTAGGTGTCAAAATCAGTAGGTTTGGTATTGATACTTCCATTGACCATACCACGCTGACTAGCTGGTGTATTATCTGCTGTGTATGAACCACCTGTTGGCACCCAAACTACAGAAATCACTGGTAAACGAGGGTCTTTGGTATTCTTAAGATAATCGATAAATTTCCCCGACCACTTGCTACCTTCTACGTTATCACCACCCGGACTTGTAAAATCACCTGGTATTAAACCTCCTGGTCCGGCAACCTTTGGATTCATCTGTCCGGTAACATTTGCATATTTAATGTAAGCAATATCATTAAAAGATGTCATCACCCCACCAGCAACAGCCTTCTCAACCCATGATTTTGCGGTAGCAGGTTCAACATCTGACATTCGCATTCCTAAACGAAGCATCAGGGTATATCCGAATTTTTTCCATTTTGTTATATCACCTTTGAAATATGGATCTGCATTCCCAAAAACATTTGGTTTAGTTGCATCCATTGATTTCAAAGCTGTTTCAAGCTCAGTTAGCATTGCCGCATAAATACTTTTCTGAGTATCATACTTAGGTTTTAGATTACTATTCCCTTTCATTGCTTCAGAATAAGGCAAATCACCCATCAGATCTGTTTGCTGATGGAAAGCCAAAATTCTGATAATTTCGAGTGCTGCTCTTTTATTTACGTTTTCTGGACCTGGAATCTCATTAGCAATATTAAGTATATGATTCCAATTTACAGGAATAGTGTTATTAGCACTATTAATTGTTGGAGCTGGATTAGGTCCTCTATAAATATTAAAGTTACCCGCAGTTCCATTAAAATTATAAAACTTATCACCGGTTGCAGGCACTTCTTTATAAGAAGAAAAGTATTGTAAACCTTGTCCCAATGCACGGTAATTCTCTCCGGGTACACTACCCAAAACTGCAGCAGTAAAGGAATATTCCGGAATTACATATTCAATTGCATCTGGGTTCTTGTTCAGGTCGGTCAGCTTTTCGGTATTACACGATTGCATGGTTGAAACCACAAGAACTGCTCCGGCCGCATATATCAATTTTAAGAATGTCTTTTTCATGTTCTTAGATTTTAGTATTAGAATCTTAAATTCAGGTTAAAGCCAATATTTCTGGTTCTTGGCATCGCCACACCCTGACTTCCCTGTGCATTACCTACTGTTTCCTGCATTTCAGGATCAATACCTGCTTCTTTAATCCGCTTATCCTGATAAAGGATGGCCAGATTCAAACCTGTGATACCAATTGAAGCAGCTTGTACTTTCATGAATTTAAGTGTATTTGCTGGAAGATTGTATTTCAAAACCGCACGACGTAATTTGACAAAATCAGTTTTGTAAACCCACATACCAGGATAAGCATTACCATAATTATTGTAATAGGTATCCAAATCAACCACTGCCCAAACCTTGGTATAAGGCGCCCCTGTAGCAGTTACTCCGGTTACGGTTAAACCACCTTCTCTTCCCGGAAGAGTTTGAGGAGTATGACCGAAACGAGTAGCATATTGAATTAAGTTACTATAACCTACAGCACCAAATTTAGAATCGATGTCTACAGTTAAACTGAAACGTTTGTAGCGGAAGTTGTTACCAAGCCCCATTAAGTAAGGAGGATTACCTACTCCAAGATCACGAAGTTCCTGAACTTCATAACCAGTTGCAGTATTATAAACCTTATTACCATTAGCATCTAACTTCATCACATTGGCTCTGACAGTTGAATATGGCAAACCTACGGCATTGATCATTTGAGGACCACCAATACCTGATCCTAAAGATAATACATCAATACCTTCTGCAAGTTCAACGATCTTACTTTGATTATAACCGAAGTTGTAATTCACATCCCATGAGAAGTTATCTTTCTTAACAGGAGTACCTGTCAGACTAATCTCCCAGCCTTTGTTTGTAACCAAGCCAAGATTCCTTCTGCCTGGTGCATATCCGGCAGCTCCGGAAAAAGGAGGAGAAAGAATATCATTTCTGGTTCTTCTTGAATAATAGTTCACATCTAAACCGATACGGCTGTTCAGCATCTGCACCTCAAAACCACCCTCAACAGTAGCCACAGTAACCGGGCGAATATTAGGATTATTCAAAACATTAGGATTACTTAATGTTGGAAGACCATAAGCGTTCACAGTACTAACAGCATAAGTCTGATTGATACTACCTGCGTTTACAGTAGCACTACCAACCTCTGCCCATGAAGATCTAAGTTTTGCATAATCAATAAATTTAGGCATTTTAACTACTTCAGAAAGGATGAAACTACCACCTACTGAAGGGTAAAAAATTGAGTTAAATCCTGGATTTAATACAGAGAACCAATCTTGTCTACCAGTTATTGTTAAATAGAAAATATTATTATAATCGATATTTGCTTCTCCAAAAACAGAGTTTGTACCTCCAGATCCGGTGCCATCTAAAGTGGTTGATCTGTAACTTACCAAATCTCTGTTAGCAAGATTTGATACACTATAAAAATCCGGCACTACCCATTGAGATCCATTAGCAGTACTGCTTCTGTTTGCATCCCGTTCACTTTGAGCACCAGCAAGAATATTCAAGCCAATTTTATCCTTCAAAAATCTTTGATTGTAATTAACAATACCCTGGAAGTTGGTTTTGTCAGTTTGCTCTAGTCCGGATTGGAAATATCCAAGTGGAGTAAATGCATTGGTATTCGGTACATAGAAAGACTCCGTATAATAGTTAAAGTCTCTGGCCACAGTACCTTTGACAAACAAATTAGGCAAGATGTTAGCCTGAACACTCGCACGACCAATTAATCCCTGACGATCATCTTTATTTCCTAACTGATAAGCAGCATAGTAAGGGTTAACAGCAGCAGGTACCGGATTCCATTCAAGTTCTCTTCCTGTAGCAGCATTAATACCTGGCTTTGAGGGATCAGTACCTCTCATATTCCTGACATCAACAACATTTGCAGCTAAATAAACTGGCCACGCAGCATTGATTTCCGCGTAACCAACATTTGGCCTGTTAGTTCCTGAAATTACATTGTATTGAAAGCTGGATTCAATGGTCAAAAAATCATTCTTACCCATTTTTCCACTCACATTGAGATTGGCTGTTTTTCTCTTAAAATTAGAATTAGGCTGTTGATCCTGTGCGCGAAGATCACTTACTGACAGCCTCATTCTCAATTTTTCGCTACCTGCATTGAATGCTACACTATTGGTAATATTCTGGCTGGTTTCATAAAAATTTTTGATATTGTCTTTTACGTTAAAAGGGGAATATGGACGCGCAACTCCATCGAATTGCATAACCATAGAACCATCCATTTTTGCGCCATAAGACAAACGGCCTGAACTCAAAGCCTTAGCAGCATCGGCAGGCTTAACACCATCATTCCCCTGTCCGTATTCATACTGGAACTTTGGAAAAACTGAAGGTGTACCAAAATTAGCATCAGATGTTACTTCAATACCCACTCCTTTTTGTGCTGATCCTTTCTTGGTTGTAATCAAAATTACGCCATTTGCTGCCTGAGAACCATAAAGTGCAGCTGCTGCACCACCTTTTAGTACAGAGATTGTAGCGATATCATCTGGATTCATTCTTGAGATACCGTCTCCCCGGTCTACGTTCAAACCTCCTGAACTAGTTACTGGTCCGCGATTACCATTATTGATCGGCATACCATCTACAACATACAGCGGTTGTTGGTTACCATTCAATGAAGTATTACCACGAATAATTACACGGCTGGAACCACCTGCACCAGAGTTAGCCTGAGTTGCATCCACACCGGCGATTTTACCTGTCAGTGAGTTTGCGATATTATTCTGACGTGCATCAGTAAATTCCTCACCACGCACTTCCTGTACCGCATAACCCAATCCTCTTTTTGCTTTGGTAACACCAAATGCTGTTACAACAACTTCGCTTAAAGACTGGCGATCTTCAACTAAAGTTACATTGATAGTAGCTCTTCCATTTACAGCGACTTCCTGAGT
Source organism: uncultured Sphingobacterium sp. (assembly GCA_964529165.1). Classification (GTDB taxonomy): domain Bacteria; phylum Bacteroidota; class Bacteroidia; order Sphingobacteriales; family Sphingobacteriaceae; genus Daejeonella. Next base: position 9,186 of record CAZGWG010000091.1, on the reverse strand, counting down.
AACATAACCGATATAGGTAAATACTAATACAGCATTCTCAGGAGCATTTAAAACAAAATTTCCGTTAACATCAGTTGAGGCGCCAGTATCGGACCCTTTCACACGTACGCTAACCCCTATCAGGGCTTCGCCGGTAGCATCAATTACCTTACCACGAATATCAGCACGCTTCTGCTCAATATTAAAAGCAGTAACTTTAGCTGTTGACTGAACATTAAATGTTCTGGAATCTGGAACTAAAGAAAATTTATTGGTTTGCTCTAAAAAGCGCTCATCTCTTCTTTTCAGAATAATTGTATTTTCTGTAATGGTATAAGATAATGGCTGGTTTTTAAAAACCTGATCCAAAACTTCCTCTAATGAAGAATTTTTAGCTTTAACAGTAACAGGAACTGTATTTCTCAGTAATCTGGTATTGTAAAGAAAATCATAACCCGTTTGTTTTCTAATTTCAGTGAAAATTTTATCCAGGTTAGAATTTGTTTCATTTAACGTAACATTTTGAGAGAAGCCCTTTGCATTTACCTGCAAAAAAGCAACTAAAATTAAAATGGTAGTCAGCTTCATAATTCGTAAAGTTTGATCCGAGACCACTTTAATGAGTCTCCTGCCGGTAGAATGACCAGCATTGTTAATGCAGGAATTATTGCATTCACTTAGTAAAACATTTTTCATATTTTTACATTTTAAGTTTGTTTTGGTTAATTAATTAAAATTTCGCACTCACGGAATTTAATACAAGGAATTAATCTGAAACTTATTCCGTCCCGGGGCGCAATCCGGGGCGGTTTTTTCTTTTTAATCCCTTAATAAAATTAGCTGGTATCGGTTTTTATCATATTAATATGGATTAAGGTTTAAGGCATTGATTTAACTTTTAATTTCTTTCCCTTCACAGTGAATTTAACCCCCCCGCTTTCTTCCATAATTTTCAGAACTGCAGAGATCTTTACATCATTGGAAATAAAACCTGTAAATTCATCGGTTGGGATTTTTCCTTCGTAAACCAGTTCTACATCATACCATCTTTCAATTTCACGCATGATTTCCCTGATCGGGGTATTCCTGAACTTGAAATAGCCATTTTTCCAGGCTATAGCCTTTTCTGTATCCGCATTTTCAATCCGGATACCTGAATGCGTAGATTTGGTCAGTGATTGTTCTCCAGGTTTCAGGAGTTTGGAATTTGAAATCACATCCGGTTTGGAGTTCAGGATAACCTTAACACTTCCTTCAAGTAAGGTTGTCTTTACATAATCCTCATCATCGTAAGAATTTATGTTAAAATGTGTTCCCAGTACTTCCACAACCTGATTTCCACTTTGGACACGAAAAGGAACATTTTTATTGGGTGAAATTTCAAAATAAGCCTCACCTTTTAACTGAACCTTACGTTCATTTCCGGCAAAAGTAGTCGGATAACTGAGTGTGGATGCTGAATTTAGCCATACTTTACTCCCGTCAGGTAAACGAACCTGATACTTCCCTCCTTTGGGAGTTTGAATTGTATTAATGACAGAGCGGGTAGACATAAACTTAGTCCTGTCAATATTGTTCTTTTCATAAACAATTTCGCCATTCTCAGTTTTAGTAATAGCTATATTTCCCTGACTGGCGAGCAAGCCATTAGCAGCATCATCCAGACTGATCTTTGAACCATCAGCAAGTGTCAAAATGGCCTTATTGTAACCAGGAGCAATATCATTTCTAACATTGATTTCTGCAAAATGCTCGGGCTCGGCAATCTCCCTGTTTGAATAAAAATATAATCCGGTTGTTATCGCCAGCAAGATCATTGCGGCAATTGAAATAGATTTTAAATAGTAAAACCTAAAGGAATATTCGAAATCCTCAGTAGGATGAATGTTTTCACGAATCTTTTCGAAGATTGTATCACCAAGCTGATCTATTTCTTCAAGTGCTTCAGGTTTCTTTTGAAAACTGCCGTAAAAATTAAGAAGACGCTGTTCTTCTTCCAAAGAGGCCTCTCCAGCTAGATATTTATCTAATAGTTTTTGAAAATCTTTCTTATCCAAAACAAGGCGTTTGGTAGTAGGAGTAGAAAAACGGGGTTATCCCCTATTTGGAAAGAAAAAAAAATATTTTGCTAAGAATGGTGAGTGGAAAGTTGAGAATGGAAAATTGACAGTTGACAGTTAAATTGTCCGGTAAAAGGTTTAAATTCTGCTCCTTAAAGTGATGTAATAAGTCTTCCTAACGTGCTCCTTTGTTTCGCAACGAACAACCGTTAGTTGTAAAGAGGATAATAAAGAAACCCTGTAGAATGCTAATTACAAATGGGATGTGGATTTAGCCATGGTGATAATCAGTATTAATTATTGAGGAGATTACTCCTGGGGCCGGAATTGGATTGACATTAAGGCCTGGCAAAAATACAATTTTCAATTTATTAATTAAGGCAGCAATTTCTGAGAACTGAATGTAATTACGTTATTGAACAAAGGTATGTCAACACTTGTTCCACTATAGTTGTATCGGTATAAGGTCGGTATAAGGTCCCTATAAGGTCGGTATAAGGCTTGTGGATTTTTAATCTGATGGAAGTATCAATATACTCAAAAAACAATGAAAATAAAAACCTAATAATGATAAAACAAGTGTAATGTTAAAAATGAAATGACGTGGATAGCGTTGAGCAATCAGCCATGGGTAATCAGCTCTGAATATCAAAAAACAAATATAATTAACAATATTACACAAATTTGATGGCTCAGAGCTTTTAACCCATAGCAAAAAAATGATCAATTACACTTAACTTAACACTAAAACAATCCGAGAGAAATCCTCAGTTGGCGGAGAGCCTTATTTAAATGATTCTCAACAGTCTTAGTCGAAATATCAAGCTGTGAGGCAATTTCTTTGTGTGATAGTTGCTCTTCCCGACTTAATTTATAAACAACCTTGCATTTGGCGGATAGTTTATCAACAATGGAGTTTATCTGAGATAAAAGTTCGCGATGTTCTATATTTCCATATTCAGAAGGAGATTCCATACGCTCAAACACATTCTCAAAGATGTCTTCGCGTACTGAACTATAGCGAACCTGCCTGTAAACCTCATAACGTGCAGAGGCAAAGAGATAGGATTTTAATGATACTTTGATCTCTATTATTTCTCTTTTATTCCAGAGATTGATAAATATATCCTGGATAATATCTTCACACAACTGCTGGTCGCGTAAAACATTAAATGCTGAGGAAAATAATTGATTCCAGTATTTCTTGTAAATAAGCTTAAGTGCAATATCATCTCCGGACCGAATACGATCCATCAATTCTATGTCCTCAATTTTTAACTGCTCATCCATACAGAGATTAAAACTATTAAATAAAAAGTAAAAAACAAAATTCACCTGAAGGCATTGGTCAAACGCAGCCGCGAAATATTTTTACGAAAATAGATTTTAACAAAGTAAACAAATCCTTCTGTAACAAAAAAATTATTATGAGACATACTAGGGGATATATTCATAAATTCACACCTATTAATACTGGCAAAACTAAAGCAGTTTTTCAAACCTGTTTTTTTTGAACTTCATTAAAACAATTAAACAATAAATCTAAAATGATTAAAATGAACCCAAGACATCTTTTTATTTTCGCCCTGCTCTTCACTGTATGCTTCAGCGTTCAGGCACAGTCGCCCAAACCTTATAACATTGTTATTAAAGGAGGCCACGTTATTGATCCAAAAAACAATATTAACACAGTGATGGATGTTGCCATTAAGGATGGAAAAATTGCGCTTTTAGCAAAAAACATTGATGCTTCAGAAGGTGTGCAGGTTGTAAATGCAAAAGGTATGTATGTAACACCCGGCTTAATCGATATTCACGTTCATTTTTTCTGGGGACATGATGGCGATGCCTACATGAACGCTCCGGCAAGTTTACCGGCTGATGGCTTCACATTTCCGGCAGGAGTCACTACTGTTGTAGATGCAGGCAGCCCTGGATGGAAAACTTTTGAATTATATAAGAAACAAACAATTGAGAAATCACAAACCCGAGTGCTTGCATTTTTGAACATTGTTGGTCAGGGAATGGCTGGTGGCAAATATGAGAATGACATCAATGAAATGGATCCTCAGAAAGCTGCTGAAATGGCTAAGAAATACCCTAACGATATCGTTGGTTTTAAACTAGCACACTTCAATGGCCGCACCTGGGTACCTACCGACCGTTTGATGGAAGCAGGCCGTCTTGCTAACCTTCCGGTAATTGTTGACTTTGGAGGTGCAACTCCATTTCTTCCACTTGATTCCCTGTTTAATGTAAAATTCCGCCCTGGCGATATCTACACACATGCTTTTGGTGGAAACGGAAGCACAAGCCCGAATGGCCGTGAATCCATTGTTGATGTAACTACCAATAAAGTAAAACCATACGTTATAAAAGCACAAAACAGAGGAGTTATATTCGACGTTGGCTTTGGTGGATCAAGTTTTCTTTTCAATCAGGGAACACCGGCTATTAAGAGCGGTTTCTACCCTAATTCGATTAGTACTGACCTTCATACCGGAAGTATGAACAATGCGATGAAAAACATGCCAAATATCATGTCATTATTCATGGCAATGGGTATGGATCTTCAAAGTGTTATTAAAGCTAGTACCTGGAACCCTGCACAGGAAATAAAAAGACCTGAACTTGGGAATCTTTCTGTAGGTGCTGGTGCCGACCTTGCAATTTTCACCTTGAGAGAAGGTAATTTCGGATTTTATGCACGTGATGGTAAAATCACCGGAAAAAACCGATTAGAGACTGAAATGACCATCAGAGATGGTAAAATCGTTTATAACTTAAATGCAATTGCTGAGCCGAATGTACTTCCAAGTGCTCCAAGAACAAGACCCGCAAGACCAGCAACAAATTAATCGATTCAAAATTTAGTCAATATTTATGGGCACCATTCGATGCACTATAAGAAAAACAGGGCTGATCGCCCTGTTTTTTTCTTACTCAGTTATCTGTTTAGCACAACAAACTAACTCTGGTCAAAGTACCAGAGCTGCAGCACCGATAAAGACTCCGGTATCTTTACGGCCTGATATCACCGTAGAAAAGGTAATGGATATTGGTCGCTTAGGTGTAAGGTTAATCCAAAATCAGAAAACCGCTGAATTCTGGTATTCAACTTTTGACGGGAATGTATTCAGAATATCAGACTTTGATACTCCCAAAGCGAAAGAACATCAGGTTTTCAGTGCCAAAGACCATGGTATCACAAGATTACAAGGTGCCGCTTTTTTAGGCAATACCTTGTATTTATGTGGCAATATCAGTGTAAATGAAGGAAAAGGAACCAAAGGACGGATGGTAAAGTTTGAACTTTCCGGACCAGCCCCTAAACTTAAAGAGGTATTCAACACTGTTGAATATGGGACAAATGCCACCACATTTGATCATGGCTGGAATGCCCTGGTTATCAGTCCGGATAAAAAATTCATTTATGTAAACTCTGGTGCCAGAACAGATCATGGGGAAGTTCAGGATAACAAAGGTGCTTACCCTAATGCCCGTGACAATGCTTTAACAGCCAATGTATTCAGAATCCCTGTCAATGCTGAAAATTTGTTATTAGGTACTGATGCCGCGCAATTAAAGGCAGATGGCTATTTGTACGCTGAAGGCATCAGAAATGCGTATGATATGACCTTTGATGGAAAAGGTAATCTCTTTGGCGTTGTTAATTCTGGAGATTATGACCAGTCGGAAGAAATGTTCTGGATCAGACAAGGACACCATTATGGTTTTCCTTGGCAAATGGCCGGAGTTGAAAACCCACAACAATTTTCGCCATGGGAACCAGATCCGGCGAAAGATCCATTTATAGGTCCCGGATCGCATGCCTGGATAGTAAAATATTTCAGGAACGACCCAGATTTCCCAAAAATCCCGGCAGGGGTTAAATTTTCGCCAGGGGTTCAGAACTTGGGACCTGATGCGAATGAATACAGAGATATAGCTACGGGTAAAATTGTAGATGGTGACATAACCGGAAGAACTGTCAGCACATTTAATGCGCATAGTGTACCTCTTGGACTTGTTTTCGATGTCAAGAATTCGCTTTCGCCAGAATTTAAAGGAGATGGCTTTGTATTCAGATACGGCGGAGGCTCTGACCGTCCGGGCACCAATCTTTTACGTAAATCAGGAAGAGACCTTCTGCATTTGGATATGTGGTATAACAAGGCTGCAGACAACTATTACATGAAAACAACCACTATAGTCAATAATTTTAACGCACCGGTGGATGCACTTTTGATTGAAAATAAAATATATGTAATGGAACATGGAACGGCGAATTCTGATGGTGGAAGGATCTGGAAGATCACACTTCCTAAAAAATAATTTCGACAAATAAGCTCAAATCCCCGGGATCATCCATTCCGGGGATTTTCTATTCAATTTTATTTCTAAATTGTAAACCGATAATCTTAAACTAAATTCTTTAAAATGGAACAAATCTGGTCTCAAAATTATGATCCGTTAAATAATGCCGTACTTTCAACTATTCTTGCTGCCCTTCCAATAATTGTACTTCTGGGTTCAATCGCTGTATTTCATATCCGGATTCATCTGGCTGCTGTTTTTGGTTTGGTTGTAGCGATTGGAGTTGCACTATTTGTTTATCAAATGCCTGTTCAAACCGTTGCTGCAACTACACTTTATGGGAGTGCTTATGGCTTATTTCCTATCGGATGGATCGTATTGAACCTTATCTTCCTGTACCAGTTAACAGTAAACAAGGGCTTGTTCACTTTAATCAGGATGCATTTATCAACCATTGCACCCGATCCAAGAATACAGGTAATCCTCATTGCATTCGCATTTGGTGCTTTCTTTGAAGGAGCAGCGGGTTTTGGAACCCCGGTAGCCATTACGGCTGCTATTCTGATACAGCTTGGTTTCAGGCCCCTTGCGGCCTGCGGTCTTTCACTGATTGCTAATACTGCTCCTGTGGCATTTGGCGCCCTGGGAACCCCTATTATTGCCCTGGCTGCGGTAACGGACATCGATGTACTGAAATTATCAGCAATGGTTGGAAGACAATTACCACTGTTTTCATTTATCGTCCCATTCTGGGTTATCTGGGCTATGGCCGGTTTCAGAGGAATGATCAGTGTTTGGCCAGCCGCACTTACTGCAGGCTTATCATTTGCACTTACCCAATTCCTGGTTTCAAATTATCATGGACCTTGGTTGGTAGATATTTTTGCTTCAATCGCCTCAATTATCTCAATCATTGTCCTGCTCAAATTCTGGCAACCTAAAACAATCTGGGAATTACCAAAAGCAGATGATGTGATTCCAATACCTGCTGACCCTGTTTCTGTTTCTACAAAGGATATGGTAAGGGCATGGACTCCGTGGGTAATACTTACGATTTTTATTTTTGCCTGGGGTGTTCCTACAGTAAAAAAATCATTAAACTCCATATCAGCGCCTGAGTATCAGGTATCTTATTTGCATAATCTCGTGAAACGCTCCCCTCCTATTGCACCGCTTCCAACTGTAGACAAGCCGGCAAAAACAGAAGAAGCTGTTTTCAAACTCAACTGGATATCAGCAACTGGTTCCGGAATTTTAGTCGCCGGCATAATTGCAGGCTTTGCAATAGGTTATTCAGTTCGTGAAATGCTAAAAATTTATCTGCAAACCTTATGGCGGGTAAGATTCTCATTGATTACTATTGCAGCGATGCTTGGACTAGGCTATGTAACCAAATATTCAGGTGCGGATGCGACTCTGGGACTGGCACTCGCAAAAACAGGTGTTCTATATCCATTCTTCGGCACAATGCTCGGATGGTTGGGCGTTGCACTTACCGGCTCAGATACTGCATCCAATGTATTATTTGGGAGTCTTCAAACCATCACTGCCAAACAAACTGATGTCAGTCCGATTTTAATGGCTGCAGCAAATAGCTCAGGAGGCGTAATGGGGAAAATGGTTGATGCTCAAAGTATTGTTGTGGCCAGTACCGCAACTAACTGGTATGGTCATGAAGGTCAGATTCTGCGTTATGTGTTCTTCCACAGTATTGCTCTTGCTGCACTTGTTGGATTGTTTGTCTTCCTTCAGGCTTACGTTATACCATTTTCGGATATGGTTGTGAAGTGAGGGGATGGAAAGGAAAAAGGAAATGGGGAATGGGGAATAGGGAATAGGGAATAGGGAATAGGAAGCTGACAGGGTTAAAACCCTGTCAGCCTTTTTTTAGGCTTTTGTTAATTCCTCTTTTATTCGGGTAGCCACAATTTTCTCTTCTCCTGGTACCATCACGAAAGTAACAAGGGAAATACTGTTTTTTCCTCCATTGAGTTCAATACCCGGATTTCCATTTCGTAGATTTTCCTGTATTTGTTGCCCGGTTACCTTCAGAACTGAAGGGTCCCAAGAAATTTCAAGATTCGGAGTTGAGTTAGCAATTTCAGGAATATAAACACGGGTTGTTACCCCTTTTATATCTTTAACTGTGTTCTGAATATGAGCGATCTGTTTTTCCCAATATTTCCATTCAGCATCACCATCACGCATAAAGGTCTCAAGTGCAACATAAAGACCCAGAATCTCTTCTTTATTAACTTTATGTCCCCTTCCAATTGTACTCGCCCTTGGCGCTGCACTTAAACGCGCTGCAGCAATTAAATCCTTTTTCCCCATCAAAATACCAGAACTTTGTGGTCCGCGAATTGCCTTACCACCTGATACACATACCAAATCAAAACCCATATCATTAAACTTCCAAAGATTTTCTAATGGTGGAACATCAGCAGCTATATCGATTAGTGTAGGAATTTTATGTTTTTTAGCAATTTTAAGCCATTCTTCATGTTTAATTTTACCCGAGTTAGTATTACAATTCATAAAAGCCATCATGGCAGTTTTATCTGATATTGCGCGCTCAAGTTCCTCAACCGTTTCAACCCAAACCATTTTCACACCGCAATTGGTCATTGCCTGGTAATAGCCAATATTGTGTCCCTTTTGTAAAATCACTTCAGTCTTCATTCCTGAGCCTTCCAGGTTAGGAATCATGGCTGCTTTTTTTGCATCAAGCCCAGAAAGCACTCCTGCTGTTCCCAGCATAATAGCTGAAAATGCGCCCGATGTAACTGTCGCAGCCTCTGCATGAGTCCATTCTGCAATTTTGGCGCCC
>CAZGWG010000090.1:0-13771 GCA_964529165.1 uncultured Sphingobacterium sp. | reverse complement strand
TGATAAAAATCCAAATCTGACCTATGATATTTCAGGATGGGAGCTAAAAATGGGAGAGCTATGCGAATTGGGGTCTCAGCTCAGGCCTCATGTAGTCTGGTTTGGAGAAGCGGTTCCGATGATTGAAAAAGCTGCTCAGGAATGTTATGATGCTGATATATGCCTGGTAATAGGAACCTCATTACAGGTTTACCCGGCTGCAGGACTTATTGATCTGGTGCCTGCAAAAGCACAGAAATTCTTAGTAGATCCCAAGGCAAGAGAGTTGTCACCTAAAAATATAGAATTGATTCCTGAAACCGCGGTAAATGCAGTTCCTCAATTAGTTGATCGCTTGTTAAATCAATTGATGAGTTGATAGCCATCCTTGATTTAGCCTAACTGACTTAACTATTGATATGGCTAAGAAATTATCCGGGAGATTAGCATTATATTTACTTAGATGAATGCCTTTGAACTAAAAAACAAAAAAATCTAATGAAAATGCATCCCAACTCTAGACGGAATTTTTTGCAGAAGTCGGCTTTAACAGCCGGACTTATATCTATAGGAAACCTAGGTATGTCTGAAACAGCCGGAATAGTTCATTCGTCAAGTTCTCCTCTAAACATGGCAGACAAACTTCCACGTGAAGTTTGGATAGCAAGTTTTTCACAGGAAAAACTATCTGCGGACACACCGGATGCTATGGTTAAAAGTGTAATGGAACACCTGAAGGGTGTTGAGCCCTTTAGCCCGGATGTGATTTGCCTTCCTGAATGTTTCTACATTGCAAATACTAAAATGGATGGTAAGTTTACTGTAGAACAAAGGATAAGTAAATCAGAGGAAGTTTTAAATCAGTTTTCTGATTTTTCTAAACAGAATAATTGCTATATAATTTGTTCTGTGGATACTCCTGCAGGTAATGGGATGTTTCATATTTCATCGGTTGTCATTGACCGGCAGGGAAAGCGGATCGGGGCTTATCATAAAATTCATCCTACAGAGGGAGAGATAAAAAGTGGTGTTATGCCCGGACCATTATTTCAACCGGTAATTCAAACAGATTTCGGGAAAATGGGTATTCAGATTTGTTTTGATATATTATGGGATGATGGTTGGGAGATGTATCGGAAACAAGGGGCTGAGATCATATTTTTTCCATCAGCTTTTTCGGGCGGACAAATGGTTAATGCACGTGCAACCAAACATAAATGTATAGTAGTTTCGAGTACCAGAAAGGGAACCAGTAAAATTTGTGATCTAAGTGGAGAGGAACTGGCCAAGACAGGATTTTGGAACCCTCAGCTTTGCTGGGCTCCTGTTAATCTTGAAAAAGCTTTCCTCCATCTATGGCCCTTCGTTCAGCATTTTCCCGCTATTCAAAAAAAATACGGACGCAAGGTGGATATAAAAGTATTCCATGAAGAAGAATGGGCTGTAATAGAAAGTTTATCTCCTGATGTCTTTGTGAAGGATATTTTAAAGGAGTTTAACCTTAAAACTAACGAAGAAGTTATTGCTGAAGGCGAAAAAGCACAATTAGAAGCCCGCAGAAAATATGCTTCCTGATTCCATACAAGAAATCGTAAAATGTAACTATAAATAAAAAACCCGGACCTAATAACTCAAGATTTCTTAAAAGAATCAGAATTAATATGTCCGGGTATTCTTTATATTATTGCTAAAATTGCAATCTAAACTTTTGCCAGTACGGGATATCTTTTTGATAAAAGATAGAAGCTCCCGAATAATAATGCTGAAAACACCAAATTACCTACCAGCATATTTCTAAAAAATGGGAGCCCTGCAGCGTAAGAAGTAAGGATTCCTGAAATATTTCGAGGGTACATCGTTGCCGGATATAAGAACGCAAAATTAGTGATCAGGAAGAAAACCGATGCACTGATAAATGATGCCAGAATTACATTTGTTGTGCTCACCTTATTTCTGATCAGGAAGCCACATCCAACCATCGCAACAAAACCGGTATAGACTGCAAGACTAAATCCATTACCAATAAATAAGTCGGAGACAGCCATGGCACTTATCGGAATTAAGAATGCAAGTCGTTTATCACTGAATTGAGCACCACTAAAAATTGCCAAAGCTCCGACTGCTGTAAAGTTCCAGATATGAGGAATTAAATAGGGAAGTGCTCTGGTTAAAGCAGCAGCAATAACAAGAAGTGTTAATACTATAAAACGGGTTGAGTTGATTTGTTTCATGATTCAAAAATAAGAAAAAAAATCTAAGCTTTTAAAATGTATTAAAATATATAATAGGGGCTTGACTTCCCATAAATTTGGCATTTTCAGGTGCCAAAATAATGTTTTGTTTGTATTTATAAATAGTTGTAAACCAGCTATTTATTGTTAGTTTATTCAATATTTAATTAATATAAATAGAATTTTATTGATCTAAAAGGCCCTATTTTGCCAAATATAATTTTGTTTAAGAGCTTAAATTGTTATTTATCAGTTATTTATATATCAAGATTGTCATATCTTTTGTAGGCCTGATTAAAATCTGTTCTCATTTGATTAAAGCGCTCGGCCGCTGTTTTGATGAATTCTGAATCAAGTAATTGAAAGACTCCATTCACCCCTTCAGGGATATCAAGTTCAGCTATTTTATAGACCTGTTCAAAGGTTCCCTTCTCCAGTTTTATAATATACTTCTGATTCATGGAGAATATGGTGATTTTACAATCTGGATGTGGTAGTTCTGCTATTACTCTCATTGCTTGGCTTTTTATAAATCGGGTTGAATTTCTTTGATCGGGTTGATTCCTTTGTTAGTGCCATTTCCGGATATTAAACGGAATCTGGCAAACAGTTCTTCACTATACCAATCCAGCTTTCTGGTTTTTCTGATTACTTCAGCATGTTCAGCAGAGCCATATGCAAACGCCTTCATGCTTTCCATATCCTGCCAGATGGAAAGGGTAGCCTGTCTGAAAAATGGGGCTTCACCAATTCCGACAGAGCTGATAAAGCCAGGGGCCTCTGCCATTATTTCTGCAACGGGTTCAACGTTTGCCCAGAACTGGCTTAACTTGTTAAATCGTATTGTAGCCCTGGTCAGAACTGCAACAGGTCCTTTATAATTCGCTTCGTAATTTTCCATTTTAAAAGGATCTTTTCCATCCCATTTACCATGACTTGCTAAAGGAATAGTTAAAAGAGTCCATTTCTCCTTCGTAAACTTCTGCCACCACCAGGTAATGAATGAGCTTTCGTTGAATTTTTTAAAGTCCTCTTCTGAATCCCAGACTGCTAAAAGCGCCCACTGTTGCCAGTCGGGTTTGAGATCAAATGAACCATTTTTGCCACATCCCATCAATTTCCAGAAACTGCAGGCTTTATTTAATGAAAGGGGTATACGGTGAACCGCCATAGCAAGAATTGCCAGCGGAATGAATAGGGGTCTGTACCTGACAATGCTTATTGAAACTAACATAATTGAGCTTAACGATTTCTATTTCAGCCCTCAAAGGTAATTTATCCCAATGTATTCTTTCAGTGGAATTTTGATAAGTTTATTCCTTTTTCAGCAGACCGAAAACTATAACTGATGAGTCGGTATCATTTTTGGATGAAGAGCTTCCAGTCTTCTGAATGACAAAGCTTGAGTATCATATTTAATTCTTAAACTCATTAAATCATTTAATATAATTCCTTTTACTTTGATTTCTGCAAAATGAAACTGCTCAATCCACAAACTGGAATACATGATTCAAGCGATTTAATCCAAATAATCCGGTCTGACTATCTTTCAGGAACAGTGGGATATTTATCCGGGAGCCCTCAGAATCAAGTGGCAGACAAGGTGAAGACAAAAGGCAGGCAAGTTCGGGAAATCACTGACTTTTCAAAAGGAATTTACCTGTCCCACTTCGACCTTTTTAGCGGAAATATTGTACATTTCTTCGGGAAATCTTCGGTAGTGACCGAAGCCCTTCCGAAAAATTGTGGATAGACGCCGGGCTATCTTCTGGATAATCCTTCCACTTGTCTGCCGCTTGTCTTTATTTCGTCAGTAACCTGATTCGGAACAAACCTGATAATCCTTGGTTCATTCAGGGAACTTTTGCCGAACCGACCAGCAAATTCCGGCATAAATTTCAGGGCTTCACAATTCTCTGCACATTTGAATCAAAACGGAACTAATATTTAAAAACATGGGAAACACACCAATGGAAATATTGCACCCTGCTTGCCTATTCGAAGAGCTTATCGCTTCACTTTCGGATAATTAAGTTCGCTTCGAGGTTTAACTATCCGGCGGGTATTTACTACTTTTTTATTTGAAAGTAATAATGAATGAATTATGAATGGTAATTTTGTTATATGGCTGAAGATTTAAAGATTATTGCAGGTAGCAAGGAGGATCAATACCAATCATTGCTACCCCAGATTTCTGCTTTGCTGGAAGGGGAAAATGATGAGATTGCCAATATGGCTAATTTGTGTGCTGCCCTTAAAGAGCAGTTTAACTTCTTTTGGGTAGGTTTTTATATGGTAAAGGGTAAGGAATTAGTTCTTGGCCCGTTTCAGGGTCCGGTAGCCTGTACCAGAATCAGTAAAGGGAAAGGTGTTTGCGGTGCTTCATGGGAACAGGAACAAACACTAATCGTTCCTGATGTTGAAGCATTCTCCGGTCATATTGCATGCAATACTGCCTCCAGGTCTGAAATAGTGATACCAATAATCAGAAAAGGGAAGGTAATCGGTGTTCTGGATGTTGATAGTGCAGTGTTAAATAGTTTTGATGAAACTGATACATCTTATCTGTTACAGTTAATCGGACTGATTGAATTTAATTCTTAATAAATAGGTATAATCTATTCTTTTATAAAGTTTTAAATATGTTATTATTAACAGATACTTTATTAAATAAAATTCCATGAGAACAAGGTTATTAGCAATATTGAATTTGATTACTCTTGGTTTTCAGTTATTGATTTCATATCTGGTTCAGGCAAAGTCAATTTCTTCTCAGGATGTAGGTCAGGTCTCTGCAAGATACGAGACAGTTTTTGCTCCGGCCGGGATAACATTTGTTATATGGGGCTTAATTTATATTTCCCTGATTGGGTTTTGTGTATTCCATCTTTACGAGGCATTTGCAAAAACTTCAGGTTCCAGAAGCAATCAGGATACCCAAAATATAGGGTGGTTATTGATCATAAACAATATCGCTACCGGACTTTGGTTGATCGTATGGGTTAAGGAACAGTTATTGTTATCTGTATTTTTGATTTTGATCCAGCTATTCACGCTTATCAGAATCAGTGTCAAAGCTCATATTTCTAATCCTGATCGATCACTCATGACAAAGATATTCACACAATTTCCACTAAGTATTTATTTTGGCTGGATTTGTATTGCAAGTATTGCCAATATCAGTGCATGGCTAAATTCAACCGACTGGAATCGTATGGGGATTTCTGAAAGCTATTGGGTTATTATTATGATAGGTGTAGCGGCATTGCTTTCTTTGTTTATTATTCTTGTCAGAAGAAATATACCTTTTGGATTTGTTGTACTCTGGGCTCTTTATGGAATTATTCTAAAACGTAAAGAAGTTGATGCTTTACAGTTTGAGGATGTGATTAATGCGGCTTATGCAGCATTTGCAATTATTCTCGTAGCACTTATCATCAGAATAGTAACAAGGAATAGGCCCCGCTTATCTGCTAATTATTAATATCCTTGCTTTTTATTGCTTTTGATCCTATTTACGTTCATACTTTGCCCGAAGCGCATCGCTTTCCTATGCTCAAATATGAACTTATTCCTGAACAACTTTTATATGAAGGTTTGATCAGTAGTGATTCTCTGTTTTCACCGGCCGGGCTTGATGAAGATATTATTCTTCTGACACATGATCGGAATTACTGGGAAAGACTAAGGGATTTGAAGCTGAGTGCTGCTGAAGTCCGTCGCTCAGGTTTTCCATTATCAGCTGGATTAGTAGCACGTGAGATAAGAATAGCGCGTGGTACTATTGATGCAAGTATTCATGCTTTGAATCATGGGATAGCATTTAATATAGCAGGAGGTACTCATCATGCCGGATCCGATTGGGCAGAAGGTTTTTGTCTGTTAAATGATCAGGCTATTGCTGCTAATTATTTGTTAAATAATAATTTAGCCAATCGCATATTAATAATTGATTTAGATGTGCACCAGGGAAATGGTACGGCAGAGATATTCAGAAAGGAAGAGCGGGTTTTTACTTTTTCGATGCATGCTGAAAAGAATTTTCCTTTTAGAAAAGAGCAGTCTGATCTTGATATTGGTTTGAATGAAGGAACTTCTGATACTGAATACCTGAATTTGCTTAAACAGAATTTAAAGCTTGTTTTTGAATCATTCAGGCCTGATTTTGTTTTCTATCTGGCAGGAGTTGATGTGCTGGCGACTGATAAATTGGGTAAGCTTAAACTTTCCAGGGCCGCTTGTAAGCAAAGGGATGAACTGGTACTTCGTTACTGTAGAAGTTTGGGTCTGCCTGTACAGATTAGTATGGGAGGAGCTTATTCACCCAGAATATCGGATATCGTTGAGGCTCACTGTAATACCTATCGTGTTGCTTATGATCTCTATTTCTGAATTTCATGATAATTTGATTATAAATATATAATCTCGTAAAATGCTGATTTTCAATAAATTTAGTGTAAATTTGCACTATGGAAAAGCAACATTTTACACGTTACAGGTTTATTGATACAAGAACGGGCGACTTGATCAGATATATGAACATCAATGATCGTCTGGAAGACCATACCGACAGGTTGAAAAAGATGCAGTCTCAGATTTTTAATGAAATCAGGATTCCGGTGGCATCAATTTTATATGAGCTTGCCGAACCAGCTTCTTAGAGAAGTAATGGAATCTGGTAAAAAGCAGAGCTGCTGAAACCAGTAAGCCGAGAGTCAGGCCATACCAGATTCCATTTGCTCCCAATCCCACAACAATTCCAAGATAATATCCTGCTGGAATACCTATTACCCAATAAGCAATAAAAGTGATCAGAGTCGGTATATTGACATCACCTATTCCTCGAAGTATACCTAAACCGACAATCTGTGTTCCATCGAATAGCTGGAAAAATGCAGCAATTATAAGTAATTGAGCAGCAATGCTTATAACCGCTTTGTCTGAAGTATATATCCACGGCAAATATTCATTGAGGCCGGCAAATAAGAGGGCTGAGACAGACATGAATATCAATACGATATGATAACTTGATATCGCTGAAAGGCGAAGATTCAGGAAATCTTCTTTTCCAAAGTTATTGCCTGTTTTAATTGTTGCAGCTGCTGAAATACCACTGGCCATCATATAAGTAATCGCAGCAAGATTAATGGCAACCAAATGTGCTGCCTGTTCCACAGCTCCGATACTTCCGATTAAGATTGCTGAAAAACTAAATGCACTTACTTCAAATGTATACTGAAGGGCGACCGGTGTGCCTATTTTCAGTATTTTAAACGACCTGAGTTTATCAATTGATTTCAGTTTAAATGATTTTACATAATTCCTGAAGTAACTGGATCTCAAAACATATATAGTCATAACAATAGCCATAATCGTTCTGTCAATCAGCGTGCTCCAGCCTACACCATTAACGCCCATAGGTTTAATTCCGAACAAACCTTTAACGAAAATAATTCCGAGGCATATATTAATGAGATTTCCCCATAATGAGATTATCATCGCTTGTTTGGTGAATCCGAGTCCCTCAGCGAATTGTTTAAAAGTCATGAAAATCATTAAAGGAATAATTGAGAAACCCAGCAGAGCCAGATAGGGAATCGCCTGGGCCACTACTTCAGGATCCTGATCCATTTTATCAATAAAGAACAAAGAGCCGTAATAGATCAGGATAAAGAGAAAAATTCCAAAAACAAAATTGATTACTAAGCTATTAGCCAGGAGTCTTCCGCATTCTTGTTCGTTTTTCTTTCCGCTTTCCTGCGCAATCAGAGGGGTAAGGCCATAGGAAATCCCTAAACCTATAACCAGAGCTATAATAAAGATGCTATTGACCAATGAAACTGCTGCCAAAGGAATAGTACCGGCAAAATGGCCTACGATAATACTATCGGCAGTATGCACAAGTGTATGCCCAAGCTGCGAAATAACAACAGGTATTGCTAGTGTAAGATTGCTTTGATAATGAGATTTGTATTTAAAATAAATGTGTTTCAATCTGTAATTTATAAGTGATAGATTGCTGTAAAATAGTTATTTAAACTATTTTATATTAAGAAGCGGTATAGTATTCTTCTTTTTCTGTGGTATGAAGTCTGATCACTCCGGAAAGTACCAGATTAACAAGAATCCGATGTGTTCTTCTTCTGGAAAGGTTGAGCATCTGGCTATATTCACGAGAAGTGATCCGTTCATGTTCATTAAGATATTCGAGAAGGGCTTTTTCTTTAGATGAATACTCCAGCAATACTCCATGCTCACTGTTTTCACGCTTCAGAACATCAATAACAATCTTGCTTGCCAATACACTTTTATCTTTAACGCGGATATATACCCACCACTTTTTATCTTCACCCAGGGCATAATGGGGTTTCATTTCGCTCTTATTTATTTCTACGACCAGTACAATTTTATCATCCAGGTAGACTTCTTCAAATTTTGGTTCAAGCGCAGGTTTACAAAAAAAATGAGCTGCTCTGGTAATCATGTACTTTTCTTCATCTTCTGACTTAACCCCACTTATTGTTCCGTCATCAGATACACCGACTAGTAATCTTCCCCCTTTATTATTTGCAAAAGAAACCATTGTTTTGGCGATTTTTTCACAACTGGTTATTCTTTTTTTGAAATCCTGTGTAACACCTTCTCCCTCCAAAATTAGTCTCCTGATATTCATGATCAATAACTTTTAGTAGGCAATTGTTTGTTCTTCACCCTTAAACAGGTTACGAATATATACTTCATTGATCACTGTAGCGCAAAGTACTCCTTCAGTATTAAATATATTCATAGGATAAGCTTTAACGAATTTACCCTCAGTTCCCAATGCTGTTTCTGCTTCCATAATTTGCTCCTCACTAAGGGAAATTGCAAAAAATAAGTCTGTAGCTCCTGGCTTTAAATAACGAATCTCAGCACTTTTTAACCATACCCTGCATTTAAATCCTCTTCTTTGAAGTATCTGATCGAATAGCAGAGCAAAGAAGGGGTCTGAAGCACTAAAAATTGTACCTCCAAAGATGGTTCGATTATAATTTATATTCAAAAAGCTTTTCGAAATTTTTACCTGCACGCCTGTAAAGCCCTTATCGAACTTAATTACCCAGATTCTTTGAAAAAATAGTGGCGGGTAAAAACGCAATGCCCATTTGAGCATATTTTCGGATACTACCATCTTCACAAATATCCGCAAATAGACTTGATAATTAAAATCATCTGCTTAAATGAAAAAGCTTTAAAATCAATATACCTTGAGTTTTGGTTTTTCAATTTTGTTTGTAGATTGTGAGATCAAATTAATGTTATGGATCAGGATGCTGTAAACAAGAAAAATATTAAACTAATTATTATTGTAGCTGCATTAGGCTATTTCGTGGATATATATGATCTGATACTTTTCTCTGTCATACGTATTAAAAGTTTGAAAGGCCTGGGTGTTCCGGAAAGTGATTTGCTGGATGTAGGAACGATGCTGATTAACAGTCAAATGTTCGGAATGTTAATTGGTGGAATCCTATGGGGGGTACTGGGGGATAAAAAAGGTCGTTTAAGTGTGCTTTTCGGTTCTATTCTATTATACTCTGCAGCCAATCTTGCTAATGGTTTTGTCACAACTGTAGAACAATATGCAGTCATTCGTTTTATTGCTGGTATAGGGCTTGCAGGAGAGTTAGGTGCCGGTATTACTCTTGTTACTGAAACGATGAGTAAAGAGAACCGGGGCTACGGCACCATGATTGTAGCTGGGGTAGGACTTATGGGAGCTGTAGCGGCTGCAATCATAGGAGAAAATTATGCATGGGAGACTTCTTATATTATTGGAGGGGTTATGGGGCTGCTGCTGCTGGGGATGAGAGTTGGTTTGGCAGAGTCAGGGATGTTTAAAAATTTAAAGAGTGACGGGGTAAGCAGAGGAAATATTTTCATGCTCTTTTCGGATGGAAAACGATTTAAGAAGTACCTGAGTTGTATATTAATTGGAATTCCACTATGGTTTGTAGTTGGTGTTCTTGTTACTTTCTCACCAGAATTTGGTAAGGAATTAAATGCTACAGAGCCTCTTTCTGCAGGAACCGGGATTATGTATTGCTACATAGGTATTGCAATTGGAGATGTTGTTGCCGGCTTTTTGAGTCAGATATGGCGTTCAAGGAAAAAAGTGATGCTTGTTTTTCTCCTGCTTACAGCAGTTAGCATTGTTGTTTATCTGAATGCTGAAGGGATGAATTCTCAGCAGTTTATCTGGCTTGTACTGTTCCTTGGTTTTTCATCAGGATACTGGGCAACATTCGTAACTATCGCATCAGAACAGTTTGGAACAAACCTGAGAGCTACTGTAACTACTACTGTTCCAAACTTTGTCAGGGGCTCGCTGGTATTGGCTACCCTTTCATTTACAGCATTAAAGGGTAGTTTGGGTATTATTAACAGTGCTTTGGTTGTAGGGTTTGTATCCCTGTTTATTGCGTTAATTGCATTGTATCAGCTAAAGGAAACCTTTGGTAAGGATCTGGATTATCTTGAAATCAACTAATCTAAATTGGTTATGTTGAGAATTGCTTTCCCGATCTAATTAAAAAAATATCATTTTTGGGAATGATTACGAAAGAGAAGATTGCTGAAGCATATCAGTTGATTCAGGATGAAATATGTGCAGGATTGGAGCTTGCTGATGGTTCTGCCAAATTCCAGGAGGAGCTATGGCAAAGAGATGGTGGTGGCGGTGGTCGTACACGCATCATTCAGGGAGGGAATATTATTGAAAAGGGCGGAGTAAATTTTTCTGCTGTACATGGTAAGCTTCCGGAAAACATTAAGAAAGCATTTGGAGTGCTTGAGGATGACTTTTTTGCAACAGGTGTATCAATTGTTATTCATCCTAATCATCCCTGGATACCAATTATTCACATGAATATCCGGTATTTTGAAATGGCAGATGAATCAGGTAAGGATATGAGGTGGTTTGGTGGAGGGATTGATCTTACTCCTCATTATGTGATCGAAGAGGATGCCCGTTTTTTTCATACTTCCCTGAAAAACACATGTGATCATTTTCATTCCGAATTTTATACAAAGTTTAAGAAGTGGGCTGATGATTACTTTTATATCAAACACCGTGAAGAGACCAGAGGTATAGGAGGTATATTTTATGATCGTCTGAATCCTCAGTCAACGGGCCTTGAATGGGATGATATTTTCGAATTCTCAAAAGCTGTAGGCAGAACATTTTTACCCGTCTATACAGAACTTATTGAAAGAAACAGAAGCAGATCATTTAGCGAAGCACAAAAATTATGGCAATTTCAGCGCCGGAGCAGATATGTAGAATTTAATCTGGTTTACGATGCAGGAACCAAATTCGGGCTTGAAACAAATGGGCGGATAGAATCTATTCTGATGAGTCTGCCGCCTCAGGCCAATTGGGTGTATGATTTTACCCCGTCAGTAGGTTCTGAAGAAGAAAAGACTTTGAAGCTTCTAAAGAAGGAAATAAACTGGGTTTCCTGATAAAATTTAATCATGAATCCGAACGGATTGAATTAATTATTAAGTACTGCGAGAATGATGATATTTATTTATAAAAGCTTTCATCCCGCATGTGCGTGGTGAAAACTATAGAATAAAACAGATGAAAAAGAAAATCAATATTTCAAGCGCATTTATGCTTCTGGTTCTAATTTCTGCATGCAGTACTGGTCCCCTGAAAGGTACCTGGCAGTATGACGGAGGGATTTACAATGGAAGAGAGCAGAAAGCATCAACAGAGTTTCAGATGCAACGTATTTATGCTGCAGATACTTATGAAGCATTTATGAATGAAGAAAATCAATCACCTGTTTTATACAATTCAGGTATTTATGAAATAAAAGGTGATAGTGTATTAATTACCAGTAAGTTTAGCAGTCGACCTTCCCAAAATACAGATGTTACAATCGCCTATAAATTTATTATTGATAAAGATAAACTGACTATTAATGGTGTCTTACCTAATGGAATGATTGTCGAGGAATACTGGAAAAAGATCAAATAGTTTTACGAGGGTTCCGACCATATTCAATTCACATATAATTGTAAAATTATACTGCAATATATTTTGTTTAGATTTTTTACCATAAATTTAAACAATGAATTTATTTTCTATATCGCAGTTATCTCAATTTTCTGGTATAAAGCCTCACACTATAAGAATATGGGAGCAGCGTTATAATGCTTTAAAACCTGAGCGTTCGGACGGTAATACCAGATATTATGACGATAAACAATTAAGACGGCTTCTTAATATAGTCAGTCTGATGGACAATGGGCTTAAGGTTTCCCAGCTATGTTCCATGAGCGACGAGAATCTATTTTCTTTAATTCAAGATTCAGGTTCGTCTAATACAAATGATACCACAGAATATTATATAAATCAGTTGATTGCGGCTGGAATGTCATTTGATTCTGCTCATTTTGAACAGATACTTTCTTTAAGTTTCTCGGCCTATGGAATAAGTGACACTTATAAAAAAGCGATTTATCCAGTAATGGACAGGATAGGCCTGCTCTGGGCAAGTGATATTCTGCC
Source organism: uncultured Sphingobacterium sp. (assembly GCA_964529165.1). Taxonomy (GTDB): domain Bacteria; phylum Bacteroidota; class Bacteroidia; order Sphingobacteriales; family Sphingobacteriaceae; genus Daejeonella. The sequence continues at coordinate 1,000 of CAZGWG010000090.1, read as the reverse complement.
AACTGCAAGTGAGCACTTTATCAGCAATTTATTTCACCAGAAATTATCTGCTGCCATTGATGCCTTAGCCGTACCTGGCTCATCAGTGGATACCTGGTTGCTATTCCTTCCGGAGAACGAATTTCATGATTTGCCGCTTTTATATGCCAGCTTTTTAATCAGACTTTCAGGAAGAAAGGTGATTTATTTAGGGAGTAATGTTCCATTAAAATCGTTGAAATCTGCTATTCTGGACATAAAACCTGATTACTTATTAATGTTCCTTATACATTTCGATCTGCCTGATCAGATTCAAAGAGATATAGAAGATATAAATGCCTATTTTGCTGGTAATAAAATCTATCTAGCCGGTAATCATAAATTAATTTCAAGCATTAAACGCCCTCAAAAAGTTGAGTATCTGCAGTCTGTGGATGATATTGAAAGAATACTGGGTTTGAATGTAGTAAACCATAATTTAATAAGATAGTGTCGAAGATTATCGTCATAGGGTCGGGTTTCTCTGGTTTAAGTGCAGCATGCTATTTATCTGCAGCAGGGCATGAAGTGCATATCTATGAGAAAAACTCACAACCAGGAGGTCGTGCAAGGCAGTTAAAAGACAAGGGATACGTTTTTGATATGGGGCCAAGCTGGTATTGGATGCCCGATGTTTTTGAAAAATTTTTCTCTGATTTTGGTTATAAGGTTTCTGATTTTTATAAACTTAAGCTTTTGGATCCCTCTTTTGATATTGTGTTCCCAGGGTCTGAAATAATGAGCGTGCCAGAAGACTATGCCGAGCTTTCCCGATTGTTTGAGTCTATTGAAGAAGGGAGTTCTTTACGTCTGGAACAGTTCATGAATGAGGCACAGTTCAAATATGAAACCGGAATGGGGAATCTGGTTTATAAACCAGGATTGTCTTTAAGCGAGTTTGCTGATCTGGATCTCATAAAAGGAACATTTCGTCTTCAGGTATTCAGCTCATTCAGGAAACATGTAAGAAGGTACTTTAGTG
>CAZGWG010000089.1:0-14074 GCA_964529165.1 uncultured Sphingobacterium sp. | reverse complement strand
CTTTATCTTCTAATGCAGTAAACTCCCATGGGTGGAAGTAAATATTAAGATATCCGTCTTTCTTAAGTGTTTTTTCAGCCAGCCATTGGTAGATTTTTAAAGGCAGATTATGAAAGGATAACCAGAATAAAGGGAATCGTAAAAGAGGGCTGACAGATGCTGGTATCTGCAGGGTGCCTGCTTCTTGATATATGGTTCTAGGTTTTGAAAGGTTATTGTATCTCCCGGGTAACCATATGGGATTGATTGAACTGTTATAAAAATATCCGGCTTTAGTTATCTCGTATGCATCAACAGGTTTCATTCGAGCCATACGGTATCCCTTTATTTCCTGCCCCGATAGCTCCTGAAGTATTTTTCTTGAAGTTGCCAAGTGGCCGGTTTCAAATTTGGAATGATAAAAACCATGAGATGCCAGTTCGTGTCCATCTTCAACGATTCGGCGGATTAGTTCAGGAGCATTGCGGGCAAAAATTACGGTACTGAAAAATGTAGCTTTAACCTTATGTTTTTCCAGTAATTCAAGAATATGATGAGTACCTGCGATAGAAATTGCTATCTGATCTTCAAAAGATATTTCCTTCCCATATTCAAAGGGCATGTCAAACTCCTCAATATCAAAACTAAGCAGGATCAATTTGTTTCTGTGCTAAGGTTTGTTGATCGTATAATATAATTAGGACGCTCTTTGACCTGCATAAACATCTTCCCGACATAAATTCCTATTATTCCTAAAATCATGAGGTTTAAGCCCCCAAAAAATACAATAGTCATAAGGATTGATGCCCATCCCGAGACTTCTTTCCCGGCATAGATTGCATGTAAAATATAAGGTAAATATAGAATTGAGAACATTGTAAAAGCAAAGCCCAAATATATAGCAACATATAGCGGTCTGACAGAAAAAGAAGTAACTCCCTGTAGTGCGAAACTAATCATCCTCTTAAAATTGTACTTACTAGTACCTATTGTTCTCTGATTGGGGTAATATTCTAATGAAACCTGTTTGAATCCTATCCATTTAATCAGTCCTCTAAGGAAGGGCTCATTTTCATGAAAGTTTTTCATGACCTTTACAACTTTTCTGTCGAGCAGTCTGAAATCAGCAGAGCCAGATTCGATTTCTACATCAGATAACCTATTAATTGTATTGTAAAAAAGTTTTGATGTGAAACGCTTACTAGCCGCGAGTTTTTTATCTTCCTTTCGTAAAGTATAGACTACTTCATACCCTAATTCCCATTTTTCCAGCATTTCAGGAATTATTTCTGGCGGATGCTGCATATCACAATCGAGACTGATCACACAATCACCTTTAGAATGGTCAAGTCCAGCTTTCAATGCATTTTGATGTCCAAAGTTCCTGGAGAACTCGATGTAATAAATATGTTCTTTTATTTTAATGAGATCTTCGATTTTTTCCATTGTACTATCCGTACAACCATCAGCAACTATAATAATTTCATACCGATACGGAAGTGCTTTGAATAGGTTTTCAATAGCGGTAGCAATCTTGGGAATGTTCTCTGACTCGTTGAATGCTGGAATTACAATAGAGATTAATTTATCGGGCATTGGTACTTATTTTTTTAAAATCTATAGTTAGCATTTGGTAAATAATGGTAAACCAAACCAATACACAGGGCAGTGCTTTCAGGGAATATGGTTTGATATAATTATCCCTTATACTTTTGGGAAAGAGGTCTGATGGTGACAAGCTTGTCAATAGAAATGCAAACACAAATAAAAAGATAACCCACCTGCTTTTTGGAGATGCTTGTACCATAAACCATATTGATACACCTGCAAATGCAATAATATAAGTTGGTGATTCTGAGCCTGAACTGAAAATAACCGTAAAGATCAAAACTGAGGCTAACAGCATTAGTCTGTATGTAGTATATTGATATTGGCTGATTCTGGCATAGGGCAGGAAGAACAAGAATAATCCTCCGATTAAAAAAGGGAGATTGGGAATGGTTGCATCATGCATTAATCTTCTTACAATTCCCATAAATGAAATATCCTGCATAGAACTCAGTGAAACATTCTGCATGTTTTTTTCTTTAAGACCCATAAACCAGTCTGAATAAGATTTGATTATAAAATCAGACGATGATAAGATGGCTGGAAGAATAAATAAAAACGCAAATACTATAAAGCCTGAAAGGATAAATTTTAATTTATTTTTACTGAAGAAGAAGAATGCAAGGCCAACAATACCATATAATTTAATTAATGTACCCACCACGATGGCAAAAGCTGATTTTACTTCTTTCTCCTTATGCAGATATGAGAAACTCAACATAATCAGGCCGGTAAGGCCGACATTGAACTGGAAGCTGAGCATGGCTATTAAAGCTTCATGAGCGCATAATAAAGCAATAATCGACCTTGATCTGAGTGAAAGGGGTAGGCTGTAAAAACCATAGCACAAGATAAGCGCATTGCCTATGTTCCAAAGTGAAGTTCCTAATGCATCGGGCAGAATTGCAAATGGCGCAATTACCAGGGCGAATAAAGGACCATAATGATTGGAATCCTCATATTCTTCAGGATATTCCATGAATAAAGGTTTTTCATTCAGGCTGTGCAGAAATGTGTGTTTGAAAATTTTGTAATTGTTATAGGAACCACGGGCATATTGCTTCATCCCACTGATGAGCGCCATGGCAATGAATAGAGAGAATACGAATCTCCGGCTTAATAAGATATTGCAAAATTTATTTGCTTTGTCTGACTCCACAAAATATTGGGTGCTAATTTTGTCTAACCCCGTTATTTCAAAAACCAAAAGGTTTAATCATAACGAAAATATTACAATAGCAAATATAAATTATTTCACATTACAATAGCAGAAATCTTAAAATCGATTTTTAGAGAAATAAATTAGTTATCTCATTCAGAATTCTGTTTCTGAAGTGCTTATTTCCACTGGGTTAGTCAGAATTTTATGGACCGGGCATGCATTGGCAACTGCAATTAGTCTTGTTCTTTGTTCTTCTGTTAAGTTACCAATAAACTCAAGTTTTCGTGTTATGCTGGTTTTTGTCTTGGTATCATTCTGTTCCAGTTCGATTTCCAGTTTTACTTCCTCAAGTTCCCATTTTTTATGGTCGGCATACATTCGGAGGGTAGCGGCGGTACATGCAGCCAAGGCTGATGCCAGTAATTCTTTTGGAGAAAAACCTTTATCCATTCCCCCATTCTCGAGAGGCTCATCGGCAATAATGGAGTTTCCTGAGGGAGATTTAATTTCAATTCTATAAAGTTCTTTTGAAATACCTGCATTTATTCTTGTCGTAATGCTCATTTTTTTAATGTATTTGGATAGGGAACAAACTCATTTTCATCTCCTTTAACTTTTGGAAAGCCCTGTGCAATCCATTTTTCTCTAGCTTGTGCTATTAAATTTTTGCTGCTTCCAACAAAATTCCAGTCTATATACCTTTCTTCAGGGAAGGGCTCCCCACCGAAAATATAAACTGTCGTGTTAGCTTCCATTATAAATTCGCATAAGGTGCTATCTTTTGCAATCAGGATATTCTTTGGCAGGTAAGTATTTCCTTCACTTTCGATGCTTCCTTCGAGGATATACAGTCCTGATTCTCCATACAACTCATGCCCAAGTTTAATCCGTTGCCGAATTTCACTTTTGATTTCAAGCATATATAATTTGCTGTAGACAGGCACTGCTGATTTTTTCCCAAATGCTTCACCTGCAATGAGTTTAAACTTTGTATACCCATCTGTCCACGAGGGAATTTGAGAACTATCAAGATGAAAAAACTCCGGATCCATTTGCTCAAGTTCTATAGGCAAAGCTATCCAGATTTGAAGACCGTGCATTTCTTTCTCAGAATACCGAAGATATTCAGGGGTCCTTTCAGAGTGTACAATACCTTTTCCGGCTGTCATCCAGTTGACTGCACCGGGTTTGATCTCTAATTCATTTCCAAGACTGTCGCGGTGCATGATGCTGCCCTCAAAAAGATAGGTAAGGGTAGAAAGTCCAATATGCGGATGAGGAAGTACATCAAAATTTTCACGTTCTGACATCCTTACCGGACCCATATGATCGATAAAAATAAAAGGCCCTACCATTCTTTTTTGACGGAAGGGTAGTAAGCGCCCAACCAGAAAGTTTCCAATCATAGTTGCACGCTCTTCAATGATCAATTCAATATTTGACATAAAGAAAAATTTTAAAATCTTAAATTTCAGGAAGCATGATCATCAACTCATTGGAACTTCCATCAGGAGAATCTCGGTATCAGAATCGGCTGTTATCTTAAAGTTATCAATTTCTGTGATTCCATAGCCATCTCTTGTGCTTAGTTTTTGATCATTGATATTAAGTTCCCCGTTCAGAACAAATACATAAACACCATTTCCTCTTTCTTTGACCACATATTCCGTTTCGAAACCTTTATCAAGTTTACCCAAATGAAACCATGCATTCTGATGAATCCACACACCTTCATCCTCAGCATTTGGCGAAAGGATTAGCTGTAGTTTATTATGACGATCTTCCATATTCAGGCTGATCTGATCATACCTTGGCGTTACATTTCTCTTGTTCGGAATGACCCATATTTGCAAGAATTTTACTTGCTTATCGGAATTTGCATTATATTCACTATGCGAGATCCCGGTTCCGGCACTCATTATCTGAACATCGCCATTTTTAATTACCGTTTTGTTTCCCATGCTATCTTTATGCTCCAGATCACCTTCCAGAGGGATGGAAATAATTTCCATATTATCATGCCTGTGAGTACCAAATCCCATTCCGGCATCAACGGTATCATCATTTAATACTCTCAAAACCCCAAAATTCATTCTTTCAGGATCAAAATAATTGGCAAAACTAAAAGTATGTTTACTATGCAACCAGCCATGATTTGCATCACCACGGCTATCTGCTTTATGAAGTATCGTTTTCATTTTTCTTATATTTAGATAAAGTTTATATTGCTGTAATTAGAAGAATCAAAGCTTAAGCTTGCTTTACAAATTGTAGTTCAGCACTGATACGAACATCTTCACTTACCATTACTCCGCCTGTTTCAAGTACCGCATTCCAGTCCAAACCCCAATCTTTTCGGTTTATCTTTCCGCTCAGTGAAAAACCTGCCTTTTCATTGCCATTAAGATCATTCATAAAGCCCCCAAACTCTACATCTAATACGATTTCCCGGCTAATTCCTTTAATGGTTAAGTTACCCTTTAACTGATAATTTTCATCATCCAGTTTATTTAATGAAGTGCCCAAAAAACTGAGTTCTTTATGATTTGCTGCATCAAAAAAATCAACACTTTGCAGGTGGGAATCTCGATCTGTATTATTTGTGAAAATAGAGGAGGCATCAATGGTAGCCAGTACTTTTGCTTTGCTGAAGTCTTCTCCATCAGAATTGATGCTTGCATTGAATTTTCTGAACTCGCCTTTAACATTTGTAATCATTAAGTGCTTTACTTTGAAAAGGATTTCACTATGTGCCTGATCCAAAATCCATTCTGTTTTGTTTTCCATGTTTTCAATTATTTATTAACGATGCTTTTTGTCATTTCTGACACTACAAAGATCCGACAAGCAGTGGGTGCCTGACGTTCACATAGGTTAATAAAATCAAAGTAGTTTATCGCAGTGATTATTTCAATGCTTTTTCTTTGCGGATTCGGCTAAGGGACTGAGGTTTTATGCCTAAATAAGATGCAATAAGGTACTGAGGGATGCGCTGAACAAATGCCGGGTATAATTTTGAAAACTCATTATAACGATGCTCAGCATCTTCACTGTTTGTTTTAGCAAGGCGATATTGAAGTCCAATAAATGCATTTTGAATCAGGATTCTAAAAAAATGTTCAAACAAGTGATTGCTTTTACAGATTTCTTCAAAGTTTTGGCGGTTTAGCACCAGTAACTGGCTGGGTTCGAGTGTTTCTATTGTATAAATGCCCGGTTTTCCAGAGAAGAAACTATAATGATCTGTAATCCAATATCCCTCCAGTGCAAATTGTATTGCATGTTTGTCGCCGTTTTCATTTACCAAATAGGAATATGCCGATCCTTTTAAAAAGAAGTAAACATATTTACAATGTTCTCCCTCTTCTGAAATTACAATCCTTTTATCAAATGATTTTGGGAATAGGAAACTGGAAAACTGAGCAAATTGCTCATCTGATAGCTGCTGTCCAATTGTACGCTGAATATTTTGTCGCAGAAGATCTTCCATATCTGATTAAAATAAGGAATTATTTTGGAATTTAACTGAGACCAGCAAGCATATGTATAAGAATGGGTTCACATTTCTCACGACAGCAGGGATAGTAGTTAGCGTGCTTCCACTGTTCTGATTTTGGTGATTTTCCCCACCAAAACTCAGCGAGGGCAATAGGTTTCATTTGGTGTTTAAAGGCATATTGGAGCAGTTTCGGCCCGGCACATTCTCCGGCACCTGAGGGAGGATTTTTGTAAGAAGCCATGGCGAAGAGCTCATTCAGACTCTTTTCTTCACCATTTTGATTCAGAAAATGGTACTTACTGAATAGTTCTTTCTGCAATCTAATTGAGTGATTTCTTCTTTTCGTTTTGAGGATGGAAATCCGGTCGAGATAGCCTTCCTTCTTAAGTTCTGTTTCTTCACAAATTTCTTGATTCATTCTGCTTAGTTCGGACATTCCTTTGTTTAAAAAGCTGTTTTCCTCAAGGCTGTCAAAAACAGGAGGAACAAATTTAGTATGTTGATTAGTTCCCCCGAGTTTTCCTGAAAAGGCAGACAGATAGCCTATATGATTCTGCTGCGTTTTAACAATCAGAACACCAAACATTTTACCAATAACGGCTCCATTCTGTTGAGGGTTTAGACCAAAGTTATGCAGCCAGTCTTCCTGGGTTAAAAGATAATCCTGTAATTGTAATGCTGCGAGCCGACAAAGAGGATGAGGTTTATCACCATCAAGAAAAGTGAAATACTCAGGGATAGAGCAGGATACTTCACAGTCATTAAATAGGGTAAAAAAAGGATCTGTTGTTTCTATGTCAGAAATGGATTAAATGCGTCTACCTGCTTTCTTAATACATCTCATTTGAATAAAAAATACAGTTGTGCAAATATCGATTTATTTTTTATCCAGTTCGTTTACTTTTAAAACAAGTTGATCAAAAGATAACCGATCTGAATTATTCTTTCCAATATAGCGATATACCTCTTTCCCGTCAGGACCAATCAAAATTGTAGCAGGATAATGAACAACCTGATTATGAAATTTATAGCCATCAGGTATACCTAATTTTTTGGCTAGTTTGGCATCAGGATCACGGTATATGGGGAATTGCTTTAAATCCTCTGCAGCTAATTTCCCGGACCATGTTCTGATCTCTAATTCGGTATCGGGTTTTATAAATACCTGCAGTACATTTTTTAAACTTCCAGCCTTCTTAAAGTAATCCTGGGTATGCCGGATACAATAAGGGCATTCTGTTTTGAGAAGAAAATGCAAGGCAACGAATTTTCCTCTTTCTTTAGAAAGATTAAATTCTCTGTTATCTGTGGCTGATTTCAGTTTGATGTTAACAGGAGATTGTGCCATCAAGGAGCTAGATATACAAAGCAGGATAATTAAGATTCCGGTACGCATGTTGAATTTTTTGAAAAATAAAAATAGGATAATTACTCTATGTTTTGATATAACTGCTTAATTGTTACGAAGCTGAATTTTATAGTTCATCCGGCAAATATCTGATTGACTTTCTGTATTTCTTTTGACCTGTTTCTTTGACAGTTTGGTCTCAATCCCTAAAGCTCTTTCATATCACTACCAAGCATCCCTCCCCTAGTATTTTTTAATGCTAAGAGTAATGGCATCACAGATTATTGAAAGTGCTATTTTTTCGATATAGATATTTGTCAAAATTAGAAATATACTTTAGCTGAAATGAAACACAAATACAATGATTTAACGACAATTTTGATTTAAAAATCAGGATTGCTCATTTACTTTACCCAGCTCCCGTTAATCATCACTTTCTCAATATTTCTCATCACTTTGATGTCCTCTAATGGATTACCCCTGACCAGTATCATATCAGCGAGTTTCCCTTTTTCGATACTGCCTAACTGATTCTCAATCCTGAAGAATCTGGCATTCTTCAGGGTGGCGGCGTGAATTACTGCGGCGTTTGATATTCCGCTTTCCACAAAAAGCTCCATTTCCCGCTGGTATGCCCATCCTTTTTCGGCATAAGGAACTAACGAGTGTGAGCCTACTACAATGTTGACTCCTCCTTTTTGAAGTTTTGCGGTCAATTTCATCATTTTCTCAAATCCTTTCAACCTGGTGCTGTCAATGGTACCCGATCCTGCCTGATATTCAAAAATAGCAAGCGTGGGACTAACAAATGTGCCTCTTTTGACGAGAAATGTAGTTAAACTATCCGCTAACGGACTGTTTAAATCGATTCCTGCCCAAGATACATAACGTCCCTGCTTACGGTAATTATTGTCGGACAGCATACCTTGCCGGTATTTTTCAGCTTCCCGTTTTGGAGTAAGAGATAATCCGAAAGAAGTAATGTGTTCAATTCCATCCAATCCGGCTTCAATAGCATGTTTGGCTTCGGTGATTTCCAGATGCCCGGTTACCGGGATTCCGCGTTTATGTGCCGCATCGGTGATTGCTTTGATCGTTCCTGGCGGCGTTCTGAAATAAATTTTGATAACTGTTGAACCCTGATCAGCAAGTTCATTAACTTGTCTGACAGCCTCAGCTTCATCTCGAACCACATAAGCATCGTGAGGATATGCAGGAGGGGGGCCATCCAGATGAGGACCACTCAAAAAAAGCCGCGGATTCTTTTTGCCGGATTTTCGTACCTGATCATAGGCTTCAATCCATAGCCCTGGGTCACGCAGTGAAGTAATACCATTCTGCAGAAAAAGAGATGGGAGGTCTTCACTACCGTCAATATGGAAATGTGAATCTATTAGCCCGGGCAAAAGAGAGAGACCCTCTCCCTGAATGATTTCGGCACCCTGCGGGATCTGAATGCTTTTTGAGGAACCAATGGCGATAATTTTATTCCCCTTAATCAGAACTGAGGCATTTGGAATTGCTTCTCCCCCGTTCCCATCAATCAGATTAACATTGACAATAGCAATAGTACCTGTTGCTTGTGGGAGTTCAGTCTCATTAAGGGGCTTAATAGGCCTTTGTACTGGTTTCTGGGCGAAAATTGCAGTTGCCAGAAATATAAGTACAAGAAGAAGTATGAGTAAGCGTTTCATGGAAACAAAAATTTTAGGTTTACTTGTCGGAAAATTATAAATATTCCGGTGCATAATTAGAGATTGACAAATATTTATATTGAATGCAATCTAATATGTTCTTGTCTAGGTGTTCTAAAGTATATCGATTCGTATTGATTATAATAAGCTGGATACGGATTTTACTGTATATTTTCTAATTTATCCTCAATTTTATATTTCCCGATTTGCTCTGATAATTCCATTGCCCTTAACAATGGAGTCCACTCTTTTCCTTCAAAGATAAGTCGGAACCATTTTTTATCTCTGTTTTCAAATCTGATATTAAAAAATAGCCACAGAGAGGTAAATGTAAATAAAAGTGTAATCAGGGTTTGAATAGTCCAAAGGAGCAAGCTACCATTTTCGATCATCGATTCATTCCAATAGAATATTGTCCAGACTGGTAGTTGCAGGACTAGAACACGGGTGACCAATAATGTTGTTGATACAAGTTTTGTAAGTCTCTCCTGAGTCTTAAGGACGGGTTCTGTTATATCCAAAGTGTAAATGGTAATAGTCTGATAGAGATAAACAATGATCGCAATTCCTGTTAAAACAATATGGATAGTTGCCGAAAATAAGAAGAATTTGTTCGCATCAGTGTAATGGTAAAGGTAAACTCCACTGAGAATAGCTGAACCTATTCCAACCCATAAAATCCCGCATATTAGTGTGAAAAGTTTAATGGCTTTCATTTCTGAAATGAAATGGTAAACTTTTGGTTGTCTAAGTTCGTCTTTGTTGATTTTATTAATAAGAAAGCTCATTTCCAACTTCTCATTAGCTGTTGCCCAATATTGTTTTAGTTCAGAATCCTTCATTTTCTATAGATTTACTTGTGAGAAATTTATTTTTAGCCTGCCTTTGATGCGGTTGATTTTTGTCCCGACATTACTTTGCGAGATTCCCAAAATTTCGGCTATCTCTGCATATGATTTGTCTTCCAGATAGAGAAGCATCAGCGCTTTGTCAAGATCATTTAGTTCTTGAATAAAGCGTTCTAACAATATTAATTTGGACTCATTGTCCTTATCCTCCGATTCTGGAATTTGGTAAAGTTCATTATGTAAGGGGATAGTATTGTCTTGCCTTCTGGCATTCTTCCGGTAAAAGGAAATAGCAACATTTAAAGCGACACGATATATCCAGGTACTTATTTTACACTGTTCTTCATATTTGTCCAGAGACCGCCAGATCTGTATACTCATTTCCTGAATCAGGTCAATTCGGTCGTACTCATTTTGACAATAGATCCTTGCCACTTTTAAAAGAATGCCCTTATGCTCTTCAATAAGTTTTTGAAAGTTTAAATCAATTCCCTTCATTCAGTGATTTCTTGGAGTGTTGTTTCTCTCATTATTCGCAGGGCAATTCAAAAAATCACAACTTTCTGCTTTTTTGTCTGGAGATTTTGCTGAATTTTTCCAATATAGCATGCTAAATAATGTAAGAATTTAGGCGGCTTCAACCATTTAATCCTATGAAATCATTTATTTTGATTTGAATTTTATTTTCTGGTGTTATAGTTTAGCATCCAGTTGATGCCATATTTATCCGTGAAACTGCCGAAGTAAGCTCCCCAGAACATATCTTGCAATGGCATTATAATATTACCACCTACTGATAGCTCTTCAAAAATCCGCTTGGCTTCTGCCTTAGTTTCAGGTTCTAATGAGATATGCATATTATTTCCTTGAGTTACGGTGAATCCCATTTCTTTTGGGGCATCTGTTCCCATTAGGATATGTTTACCTATAATAGGCAGTTCAATGTGAATCACCATGTTTTTTACTGCTTCAGCTACGGGTGGATGTCCTGCATCGGTTGACAAATCTCCAAAGCGTTGTATGCCATTTCCACTGAACTCGGTTTTGAATACCGATTTGTAGAATAAAAAGGCCTCTTCTGTATTTCCAGGGAAGTTCAGATAGGTACAGACTCGTTCTTTATTATCAATCCGCAATTCATTTCTGAGCTTTAATTGTGTCTCGAGATATTGATCAAGGTTACTTAATGCTGCTGTAAATCCTTCTTTAAATCCTAATTGAATAATCTTCTCCAGATCTTCTAATTCTTCATATTTTATAACAATTTCTACTGTGGTTTTATTTGTGTCGGCACTGCTGAATGAGTTAGTCCAGAAGGATCGCGGAAAATCTGTGTCTATATCACCTTCTTCATTGCAGAAAGCATCCAGGCCTGAAAAGTTTTTTTGAAATTCTATTTTTTTATAGTCAGCTCTGCACCAATGTGTAGTTCTATCTGGTCCAATCATTGCATAAAACCAGAAACCACCTTCGCTGAAATCCATCGACTTTGTTTTGGTCTGATATGGTTTGGGAGCCCACCAGAGGTCAAGCAGTTCGGGTTTTGTCCAGCAATCCCAAACCAGTTTGAGGCTGGCGGCAAATTCTCGTTTTACACTAATGGTTTTACTTTCCTTATTTACAGAAAAGTCGAATAACAGATTAGGATTCATTTTCTTTATTTTTTAAGGTTAATAATACATGATCTAGTTCGCTGAATCTTTGTTCCCAGATTTTTTGAATTGTTCAAGCCATTTATCAATTTTTTTCATTTTACTGACTTCTAGTTGATAGTATATTTCTTTGCTCTGAACCTCCAGCCTTACACTGGCACTCAGTCAGTATTCTTAAATGTCTGAAGACAGCCTGTCTACTGGTGTCGAATTGTTCTGCAAGCGTATTTAGGGCGATAAGTCCGATTAAAACTCGTCTGGCAGTGCCCGGCAATTGCCTGAAAAGCATTTCTTCTCATTGCTCGATGTTTTATGAAACCAATCAGTTGCAAATATATGTGCAGCAATTCGGTTTCGCAAAGTATTTTTTAAATTTGGTTTGAGATTACATTCCTGATAGTAAGGAAAATAATTAAAGAAGTGATGAAGGGTTATAGTTTCAATTTCTACATTATATCTCATGCTTTGCTACAAAATGAGGAATTAAGCAGCATTATGTGGTTTTTTGTTTTTTGAAATAATAATAGACTGGCACACCGCTTAGAACCAGCATTATTCCCACGAAAGATTGCTGAGGCTGAACCCAGATAGTATTGATCGTTAAAGCAATAGAAAAGAGTAGCAGTACTATTGGAACAAATGGGTATCCAGTTACTTTAGCCTGAATTATGCCTTTCCTTTTCAGTCGAAGAACCGCAAAGGCAAGAAATCCGTAGAAAACAAAATTTAGAAAGATGACCATATTAGTGAGGGTATCAAATGAGCCTGAAATCAGCATAATACAACCCAGAATCATCATATAGTTTAGAGAGATATGAGGTGTTCTGAATCGTGGGTGGACTTTCTTCAAGTGGCTGAACAGGTATCCCTGTTGTGCCATACGGTAGAATTTGCGCGGAGAAGAAACGATATTACTATTAAGTGCACCGAATACACAGATAATAAGAAGTATTATCAAAAGAGTTTTTCCGAAAGTACCTAACAATGTTTCTGCTACAACGAAGGCACCAATCTGGTTCACATCTATGGCCCTTATCTGATCAAGGCTAAGTACATTCATGTAGGTATAATTTAGAAGGGTGTAAACCAATGCTACAAGAGACAAACCGATAGTAAGTGCAAGAGGAAGGTTACGCTTAGGATTTATGATTTCACCTGAAATATTGGTAGCAGTTTCCCAGCCATTATAAGCCCAAAATGCACTGAGCATTGCTGCAAAAAATGCACTGTAGAACAGCATGCCATCGGCTGCATTTAAAGTAGTGAGTATGGAGCCTGAATTTTGTGTTTCCGGTCCGGAATAGGTGAATCCTACAATAATTAGCACTGAGATACCCACAATTTTAGCACTGGTAATAATAGAGTTAAAAACACCGCTTTCACGGGAGCCCAGTGAATTTATTCCTGTAAGAATGATTATTGCAAAAATGCCAACCAACTTTACACCCGAATTTGCAAAAGGAAAAATGAAGCCTCCAATCGAAAAATCTTTCCAGATATCAAGGGGTTTTGGAAGAGAGATAAAGGAATTGATAACCTCACCAAAAAGAAATGCAAGTGCAGCAATTGCTGCCGGACTAATGATTATAAAATCAGCCCAGCCTGAAATAAATGCTAAGAAATTTCCAAATGAAAGCCGAAAGTATTCATATAGCCCTCCTGATTCTTCTGTAAGGGAAGCTAAAGCACTGACAGTAAATGCAGCAAATAAACTAATTACCCCAGCAAGTATCCAGGCCAGAAGTATCGCGGTCTCGCTAAGTCCGGTCTGTGCCATCGGTACAATTTTTTTAAATACCCCGCTTCCGATCACGATTCCAACAACCATCAGAGTACTTGTAAAAAGCCCCAATGTTCTATTAAGTGATGCTTCAGTTTTTACTTTTTCATTCATGACATTGCCTGGGTTTAGTATTGTTTAACCTTGTTCAGGTGTTTTCAGCAACAAGATACTCATGAATTTTTTAATAATTCGATGTTTTCATTCCTAGGATAAAGCTAATTCTGCCATCCTTTCAAAATAGATCCTTTTGTACTTTCCAACAGGTTAATATCTAACAACCAAAGTATATTTTATTTTAACTTTTGCCAATGTGCTAAGGGGGTATCATTTTTTATGCAGTTACAGATATTTATAAACTACAAATCGGGCACTCTACGACTAATTTACCCATTCTCGGAACAATTCAGGAATATTAAATAATTGTAATTTTAATCCCTTCTGTTGCGGATTTCAGTATTTTTTTTGTTTTTTTGTAAAAAAATTGAATCACGCTTATTCTAT
>CAZGWG010000088.1:0-14246 GCA_964529165.1 uncultured Sphingobacterium sp. | reverse complement strand
GGAAATAGGAAATAGGGAATAGGGAATAGGGAAAGTCAATTAACAACCATGTCCTTCTCCATCGAGCATATTTCTGGCATGAAATACCCCAGGAAGGATTGCTTCAAGTGATTCTTTGGCTCCTTTAGTACTTCCGGGAAGAGTTACTATTAAGGTTTTAGCAATTGATCCTGCGACGGACCGGCTCATCATTGCAAGCGGGGTGCGCATTTGCCCGAAGTTTCGCATCGCTTCTGTAATACCATCTGCATCCCTTTCCAGAATTTCTTTGACGGCACTTACGGTATTATCTCTGGGCCCAAGACCAGTCCCCCCGGTAGTGAATATAAACTGTATATCTTCTTTAACCCAATCCTGAATCTGTTTTTGTATCTTATCTTTATCGTCAGGCAGTACTTTATAATGTTTAACAGATGCGTTCAAAGCCTCGAGCATACTGCAGATTAGTTTTCCGCTTTTATCCTCCCTTTCACCGCTGGCAGTTGAATCAGAACAAACCAGTACCGCACATATAGCCGGGTTTTCTATATGCCGGTTGCGATCGCTTTTGCCACCTTTCTTTTCCAGAAGTCTGATATGCCCTATTTCGAGATTAGAATCTACTGGTTTGAGCATGTCGTATATCTCTAGTGCTGCAACAGAAACGGCCGTAAGTGTTTCCATTTCGATTCCGGTACGTCCAATCGATTTTGCTTCTCCCTGAATTACTATTCCTGTTCGGTTGAGGATATCGTCACTAAACAAATCAGAATGCATTTTTCTTCCAAGGAATTCAAAAGTGAAATCCAAACCATCAATGCTGACCGGGTGGCAATGCGGTAAAAGCTGGGGAGTAAGTTTAGCACCTAAAAATCCCGCAGCTTTAGCTACATCAAACAGATTGCCTTTGGGGAGTTTATCTGAATTAATCAGATCAATGCTTTTTTCTGAACAAAATATGATTCCCACAGCTCTGGCCGTACGGAGTGTGATCTGTTTATGACTGATGTCGCGCATTTTGAGCTGTTATAGGTTATAAGTTCGAAATTATTGTCTGAATTAATTATTGTAGCTCTGAATCAGTATTTCTTCTGATTCCTGACTCTATTTATATGACATCATAAAGTCCCATACCGTTTCGAAAGAATTATAATCCATGTTTTTGCCAGGAACCAATGGTTTTCCACTTTCCCGCAATGTTGGATGGGTATGTGCTCCTCCAATAATCTTATAAAGGATCACATCATTCTTGCCTTTATAGTGCTGAATTTCAACAGTAGAATTATCACCTGGTTCAACATCAGGTAGATGTGTGATTTTTGCTTTTTTCCTGGCACCGTTTCTTGCTACCCAATAGGCCACATTGTCATCTCCTGATAAGATTACAGGAGTACGGGTTACATTAATATTACCACCTTTCCATTTTATGACAGAATCAGCAGTTCCACTTGTAATAATAATGGGTATTGGTTTAGCATTTGCAAATTCCCTGGCAACTCCAGGACTTATCGTTGAAACAAAAGGTGCAATGGCTCTGATTTTATCAGGGATATCACAGCTTAAGCGGTAGGTCATCATTCCTCCGTTTGAACTTCCCGAGAAATAAACCCGTTTTGGGTCTGCTTTGAAATCCCTGATGAAGAAGTCTATTAAAGCAGTTAAATAACCCACATCGTCGATGTTGTCGGTTAGAGGATAACTGCCGCCCAATTTATCGTTCCAGTGTTTAGAAGTAGCATCGGGATAAACCACAATCGCTTTGTCCATTCTGCACGGGCATGGTATTGAGGTCCAAGCACATTTACACCAATCTGTGCGCTGGCACCCATCCCATGAAGAAAAAATACAAGCGGTACTTTTTCTAAGGTTTCAATACCTGCAGGAATATAATACATGTATTTACGCTGTAATCCATCATAGCTCATAGAATCGGTATGCAAGCCCTGACTTAATGCATTCTGAGCAAAGCTGCTGCTGAAGCTGAAGAGACAGATGAAAAGGAATATATATATGATTTTCATGCTTTATAAAGTACTGTATGATTTGTTTATCAAGTATCAGGAAAATTTATGAAAATTTCCTTGTTTAGTACATAGAAATCAGCTTTCATCTGTTTTAACTTTACAAAAAATGTGTATTTTGTTCTTCGAATGATTGTGTGCCTGATTAATCCCACGAATCAATCTTAATATGAACCTGATAGGATTAAAAGAATCATTAATGCATAACACTAAGATGCTTTTAATTAATAAAAGGTTCCAGTCCGCAAATGCGGGACGAAATTAAAAACAAATTATATAGATGAAGATTGGTCTTTTTATACCCTGTTATGTCAACCAGTTATATCCTAATGCTGCAATAGCAACGCTGGAGTTACTTCAGAAGTTAGGTGCTGAGGTTACTTATCCTGCTAAGCAAACCTGCTGTGGGCAACCCATGGCGAATTCGGGTTACGAACATCTTACCCAATCATGTAATGACCTGTTCGTAGAGAATTTTTCGGGTTTTGACTATATCGTGGCGCCTTCTGCAAGTTGTGTGCTACATGTTAAAGATCATTTACATTCACATGCTGATGAAGCAGCAGCAACAGAAATCAGGGGAAAGATTTACGAACTGGTAGAATTTCTTACCGATGTTTTAAAGATTGAAAAACTGGATGCTTATTTTCCTCATAAAGTAGGTGTTCATCAAAGCTGCCATGGATTAAGAGGCCTTCATCTTGCACAGATGTCTGAGCTGGTGTCTCCTGACTTCTCCAAGCCACGTCATTTGCTGAACATGGTAAATGGCCTGGAACTGACAGATCTCGACAGGGTAGATGAGTGTTGCGGGTTTGGAGGACTTTTTTGTATCGCTGAGGAAGCTGTTTCTGTGAAAATGGGTAAAGACCGTATTACTGATCATACAAAGCATGGAGCAGAGTATATTACTTCTCCGGATCTCTCTTGTCTGATGCACATGGAGGGAATTCTGCATCGTAATAAAAGCAAGGTAAAGGTCATTCATATTGCAGAAATATTAAACAGTTCAGCCATAAAGGCCTAAGGCGGCATTGATAAGACAATTATTTGGCACTTGAGACAATGATTTTTTTAATCATATAAACCTACATCCCGAACATGCAGAAAAAACACAAGAAACTAAAAAAATGAAAAGTTCTTTAGATCACGCAGCATTAGCAGAAGAATTTAATAAAGATGAAGAACGTGTCGACTGGCACGATGGTGCACTCTGGTGGATCAGACAGAAGCGGGATCGCTCAGCTCATCAAACCCCGCAGTGGGAGGAATTAAGAGAAGCCGCATCAGCAATTAAATCGAATGTGATTTCAAACCTTCATGATTATCTTCTTCAGTTTGAAGATAATCTGAAGAAAAATGGGGTTAAAGTTTATTGGGCATCGGATGCGGAGGAGCATAATCAGATTGTTTATTCAATCCTTAAGGCGAAGGAAATAAAACAAATGGTTAAAAGTAAGTCTATGCTTACTGAAGAATGTCATTTGAATGAATTTTTGGAGGAAAGAGGCATTGAGGTCATCAATTCTGATCTGGGGGAGTATATACAACAAATCGATAATGAGCCTCCAAGTCATATTGTTTTACCTTGTATTCACAAACGTAAAGAAGAGATAGGAGAACTGTTTCATGAGCATTTGGGGACAGAAAAAGGTTTGTCGGATCCGACCTTATTAACCCGTGTTGCACGTAAACATCTTCGGAATGTATTCCTGACCCGTCGGGCGGCACTTACAGGTGTAAATTTTGCGGTTGCTGAAACCGGAGAGTATGTGGTTTGTACGAATGAAGGGAATGCCGATATGGGTGCACATCTTTCTGAAGTACAGATTGCTTCTATGGGACTTGAGAAGATTATTCCTGAGCGTAAGCATCTTGGGGTATTTCTGAGATTGCTGGCCCGCAGTGCAATAGGACAACCCATAACCATTTACTCCAGTCACTATAAGAAGCCTCGTCCCGGGCAGGAAATGCACCTGATTCTGGTAGATAAGGGTAGAAGTAAATTGCTGGCCCGTCCTGATTTCAGGGAGTCTCTCAAATGCATTAAATGCGGAGGTTGTATGAATACTTGTCCGGTGTATCGCAAAAGCGGGGGACTAAGCTATCATAACACAATCTCAGGTCCTATCGGGGCTATACTTGCTCCAAATCTTGACATGAAACAGCATGCAGATCTTCCCTTTGCTTCAACACTGTGCGGATCTTGTTCAAATGTATGTCCTGTTAAGATACCGATTCATGATCAGCTTTATAAATGGCGCCAGGAAATTGTGAAACAAGGCTATTCAGCTAATCGTAAGACATTCAGCATGAAAGCGATGGCATTGACATTAGCTTCCCCCGAAATTTATAAAACAGCCGGAAAAACGGGACGCTGGTTATTGAATAATGCACCATTTGCAATTAATAATAAGTTCAATCCATGGTATAAGCAGCGTGATATGCCGGATAGTTCAAAGCAATCTTTCGGGGAATGGTATGCAAAGAATGGATCAAAGAAATGATTAATTAGAATTTTGAATGAGCAGCAGAGAAAATATATTAGCGGCTGTTAAAAAGAATCAGCCGCCACTTTCAGTACTCCCGGATATTTCGGTTTTTAAGGTGCATGAGGATGATGTAGTAAAGAAGTACAGCGAGGTTTTTACAGGTATAGGTGGTTTATTGGTATCGGCAATGAGCCTTGAAAATGTCAAGAATCTGATCAGAAAGGATTTTGATCAGAGCAAGCGAATTATAACTAATCTGCCTGCTCTGAATGATGTGGCAGAACTATCAGATCCTGAGGCAGACCCACATAGCCTTGAGGATGTTGAATTAGCCATTATTGAAGCGCGTTTGGCAGTCGCAGAAAATGGTGCAGTTTGGCTGACAGAGGATGTAATGGGGCATCGTGTATTGCCATACATTGCTCAGCATCTAGCGGTAATTGTTTCTGAAGACAATATTGTTTCCACTATGCATGATGCCTATGCTAAAATAGCATCAGAAGATTATGGATTCGGTGGTTTCATCGGAGGCCCTTCAAAAACAGCCGATATTGAGCAGGCTTTGGTGCTTGGTGCGCATGGTCCTTTAAGCATGACCGTTTATTTGATTAAATAATTTACCTGAATATAAATGAAGAACGACTCAATCATCATTCGTGATAATTTAAAAGAACAGTACAGAGATATTTATACTGATGAAGTTTTGCTGGCTTTAAATACGCTGGCCCATTTCAATAAGGCCGTGAAGAATTTGATGAACGAACGGATAAAACGCCGTAACGATCGTCATAAAAACAGTAAAAGAATTGAATTTTACAATCCTGAGAGCCTTATTCCCGGCTCTTCAATAAAAGTTAAACATGCGCGCGAGGGAAGATTCGAAGGCTCAGAAATTCCGCATGATCTTCAGCGTCAGTGGATTCAGGGAACAGGGCCGGCAGCAAAGCCCAACGCAAGTCTGGAAAGCAGTATCAGGAATGCAGCATATGCACTCCTGTCGGGTGCGGATGGCTGGATGTTTGATGGAGAGGATGCTTTAGGACAGATCGCGAGCATGTCACTGGATAACCAGCGGAATCTGAAGCTTGCTATTTCCAAAGATCCGGTTTTCTTAAAAGTGGCTGAGCAGGTTGCTGCCGAAATGAATCGCTGGTCGCAGGGATTCCTTGGTCAGGAAATTGTAAAGGACTGGAAAAGCCAGCTTGACTTTACTACTAAGATATTCCGTTGTCGCGGACTTCATTTGGATGACAGACATATTCGTGATGCAGATGGTGTAGCATTAGCCGCTTCAATTGCCGATCTATGTCTTTATGTGGTCAATAATTACAGGCAATTGCGGAAATCAGGTTCATCAATTGTCTTGTATCTCCCTAAAATACAGACTGCAGGGGAAGCTGCATTGTGGAACAGTATGCTCAGTGCATTAGAGGACCATCTTGGTCTTGAGAATGGAACAATTAAAGTTTATCTACTGGTAGAGCAGCTTGAAGCCACCTATCAGCTTATGGAAATCAGGGCAGTTCTCGGCAAGCATTTCGTAGGTTATAATACCGGTCGCTGGGATTATATAAACAGCGTTTCTGATGCTATGGCTTGGGATAAGAGCTTTATCAATCCTAATATTGAATCGGTTACGATGACTTATGGTTATATGCGTAATTATGAAGACCGTGTTCGCAGGGCGGTAAATACTCCCGATATTAATGGAAACTGTGCGATCTGGCAGGGAGGAATGGAGCCCAACATCCCGGTAGGATCGGAGGAAGGTGTTGCTGCCAGTATGAAAAAAGCGTTGGCTGGTGCAGAACGGGAGCAGCGAGAAGGTGCAAGTGGAAAATGGGTAGCACATTGGAAAATGGTGAATATTGTACGGCCAGTTTGGGAAAAGATTGGGCAAGACAATCAGGTAGGTCGTAAATTCCCGGCTTTGAGCTATACTCAGGAGGATGCTGATGGATTAATTTTACTGGAGCCAGCGCCAATTACAATAAGAGGGGCAAGAAATCTTTTAAGTGTAGCGATTCAGTATGGAAACGCCTTTGCTCAGGGTATGCAGGCTGCTGCGCTCAAGGCAGCAGATGATTTTGGAAATGATGACATCCTTTATCTGATGGAGGATATGGCTACCGGCGAAATAAGATTAAGTATCGTTTGGGAATGGGTTAATAAGGGAGCTGTATTTACTGAAGATGATCCGGGTATAGGAGTCAAAGCCGGTGATGTATTCACAAAGGAATTACTCAGAAGGCTGATTGATGAGGAGTATGAAAAATTGCTTAAAGCGGATAACAAGGATGTATACGATGCTTCCAAAACAACAACATTGCCTATTGCAAGAGAGATTGCAGAGATTTATGTGTTCAATGAGTTTAAAATTCCTTGGTTTATCGACCTGTTGAATATTAACCTGAATAACGAGAATCTGCAGGAAGCTAAGAATCGGATATCTGATTACATCCGGACCTTTAAAAACGAAGGCAAGCGTATTACAGAAAACCCTGATTTTAAAGTATAAGTATTGTTTTATGAAATATCCCGTATTGATAATTGGTTTTTGTGTCCTGCATATTAGTGTTTTTGCTCAGTTATCAGCAAGGGATATACTTAAACAAAAGACAGAAAAAGATCTGCAAACAATTATTGCGACATCACCATCATTGACCGGCCTGATGGTGCTTGATCTTAGCAGCGGAGAAACTATCAGTATTAATGAGAATGTGATTTTTGCTCAAGCAAGTGCGATCAAAATTCCAATTTTGCTGGAGGTATATAAGCAAGCCCATGAGAAGAAGTTCGCTTTATCTGATATCAGACCCTTATTACCTTCTAATACTGTTGCAGGCTCAGGAATTCTCAATGTGATGGTTGATCCTGTTAATCTGAGTATCCGAAACTTATGTGTACTGATGATTGGTCTGAGTGATAATTCAGCTACTAATACCCTGATCGAACTGGTGGGGATTAATAATGTAAATAATACAATGCAGTCTCTTGGATTTTCAAATACACGATTGCAGCGTAAAATGATTGATCAGCCTGCTTCTCTTAGAAATGAGGAGAATCTTTCCACTCCTAAAGATGCTGCCGGGATAATGAAATTATTATACGAGGGAAAATTCATTGATAAAGGTACTTCTGAAGAGGTTCTCTTTATTCTAAAGAATAATCCTATTGCGAATAGTAAGATCGCTGCCGCGCTGCCGGCAAATATGAAGTTCGCTTTTAAACCAGGTGGAATGGGAGGGGTTTCTACCGAATGGGCTATAGTCTATCTACCGAACAGACCTTATGCAATAGCCATCATGGAGAATTATAAGACATCAGTTACTCCTCCTGGAATTATCAGTGCTCTTTCCAAGCGCGTTTACGATTATTTCTCAATGATGAAAGCAACGAAATACGGGGTAATAATTGAGACACCATAGATTTCGGGTTGACAGTTGGATATTATAGTTAAGACTTGTTATTGACAATGAAGAATAAATTTCAATTGTCCATTGTCCATTGTCAACTACTTCGTCCCTCCTCCAAACTTATTTAATCTCATAATGAAAGATAGCATGAAGTATCTGCCAAGTCTGTTGATCTGACGATCTATAATGATATTGTCAAATACATCTCTGGAGATTCCTGTATTCTCGTTTAAGAGGTCATTCCCTTCAAAACGTAATGCTCCGCTATTTCCTTTCAGGAAACGGTATTCAGTATACAGACGAAGGATCGTTGGGTTTCTCACAATCCCATTATCAAAACCTGAGTTAACCGTTTTTCTGAGATCATAGCCCAAGGTAAGATCTTTGAAGAAGTAATTTCTACCCCGAAGCTGAAAGCTCAAACTATTGGTTTGGCGATCAGTAAAAGTTGATTGAGAATACTGAGTTTTATTAATCGCATAAGAGGTCTCAAGTTCTACATCAATAACATCTTTGATATCGACTTCAAATTCGATTTCCTGTCTTACCATAAAGTTTTTGGCAATATTCTTATTCAGATCGATAAATGCTACGTTATTATTCAGGTAGGCAGAGCTTGAGTAAGTAAGGGTGTATTTACGTTCAGCGAATGGCTTACCATAAGAAAAATTACCTCTAAGGGAATAAAATCCATCAGTATTGGTATAGCTAGTTGTCTGGTTTACCGTGTTAGGAATCTGAACTTTCGTAGTTACAATTTTGTCTTGTGTCTGACTGAATGAAAGATTGGCGTATAAAACATGTCCCATGTTCCAGTCTGACTGATTGTATCGCGCATTAAAGGTATGGATGAATTCCGGTTTAAGATCAGGGTTTCCTGTAATGGTATTTTGAAGATTGGAGTTATCAGTTATAGGTTGTAATTGAAGAAACCCTGGTTGATTATTGCGACCCCAATAATTTATATTTAATGCCTGTTGTTTAGAGAATTTATAGACCATTCTTGCGGATGGGATCAGGTTAAACGTTCTGTTTTCTGTATTGATTCCTCTGCTGAGATTTTGCCCTTTCAAAATTGCAGGCTGTGCATTTAATCCCAGGGTATAATTGAACTTCTCTGCAATATACCTGTAATTGGCTCCAAATCTGTGTGTATAGAACTGGTATTCATAGTTATTACTCAGGTCAGCATTGAAAACAGGACTGCCTCCAACTATATCATTCGTTATACGGTCTGTAGTTGTACCGGATCGGCTATGACTATAGTTAAATTCAACAAAGGTTTTGTTCCAGATGGGTTCCATATAGGTTATATTCGACCAAAGGGAATAGTTATTGTTTGTGTTGGCAATCAATTGATTTTGTATCCGGGTTGAATCACCTCCTGCCTGTTTAATCAAATAATTATTCATCACATTCCGGTCATTATCTCCGTTTGAATAATTAAAGTTACCACTCAGACTCATATTCCGTCCTTTTTTGAGAAACCTGTGATTATAATAAAAATTGGTGCCAAAATTTGCATTCACAGAATTGGTACCCGATAAATTGTCCCATATTGTTGTTAAATTTTGTTGAGATATATCAGTGGTGCCTAAACTTTCTGAATTATTTGAGCTATGCGAAAACCTTGGAGAAACCTTAAGATAGTTTAGGGTATCAGGTTTATAAATAATATTTCCGGAAAAGTTATGACTATAATTATCACTATTGTCATCGGAAATAGCATTTTCAAGTCTGGTGAAATTTTCGAGGAAATTCTGAGATGAAGTTTTACTTAATGTTGCATTTTTACGGTTGCTGAAGTTATATCCCCCATCAGCAGATAGTTTTTTACTCCAGTCATTCCGGTAATTCATACTCGCAGAATTTGTGCTTGTAATTCCATTTGAATTTCCACCCCTCATATTGATATTGTTTACAGTACCATCAAATGAGATTTGCCGCTCTCCTTTAAAAGTATTTCCTCTCAGACTGGTATTATATCGGCCTTCATCTCCCATACCTCCATAAATCCGAGCTGCATATCCCCGTTTCTTCTCTTCAAGTATAGTAAGATTTAATACTTTCTCAGCTTCCCCTGTCTTAACTCCAGTCAGGTTAGCATGATCACCATAATCATCAATGATTTGCAGGTTTTTAATGATGTCGGCTGGCAGGTTCTTTATTGCTGTAGCTACATCTGTTCCAAAAAAATCCTTACCATTTATCCTTATCTTGGTAATGGGTTCGCCCTGAGTAGTCACATTTCCGTCGGCATCAACTTTAACACCCGGGAGCTTTCTGAGCATCTCATCAACTGCATCTCCTTGTCTTACAGGGAATGAAGATGCATTAAATGTAACCGTATCTTCACTTACTTTAATTGCTGTAACAGCAGTAATAACAACTTCACTAAGTGTATTAGAGGAGGTTTTTAATGTTATAGTAGGAATAACCAATGAATTCCCGGTTGTTATTTTATAAGTTTTTAGAAATGTCTCAAATCCTATAAATGCAGCAGAAAGCGTAAAATCTGCCCATTTAACATTGCCTAAGGTGAAATTTCCATCAAGGTCAACCGCAGTTTGTACACTGTCTTTCCCATTTTTTAGTTTAATCAGAGTTCCGGTTAAAGGTATCCCGGCGGTATCCAGTACGCTGCCTTTGACCTGGTAATTCTGTGAATAACTGAAAAAGGAATATATAGCTAAACATAGGGTTAGGAAAAATCTTCTCATACAATTTATCGTTTCGGGTATAGGGTCATTTAAATCTTAATACACTTAGATACCCTCAGGATATAATGGTTTAAACTTCTAAACTGCCGTTTCTTATATTTCGGGCAAATATAATCTTAAGCCCTCTTTAAGCCATTTTATGTTCAGTATTGTTACAATATTTGAACAATTATTTTACAATACCTTTCTGGAGAAGCTTATTAAATGGGTATCCGGACAGTTTCTATCATTTCAAATCAGGCGAGCCGGACTAAAACTGTCAAATAAAGAATTGTTTACGTACCCATTATTACTTATTCCAAATATTAAAATGAAAAAGAAGGCGTGCAATATCAAATAAATTGTATTTTTAGTTCCGGGAATTTGGGGTTTCCGAGATACTCTTTCAGGAGATTTTAACTGGTTTGTAAGATAGTTTGATCATCAAAGGTTCTATCCCTCAGACCGGGATACAAAAAGCTATAAAAATAAACAGATGAAAAGAAGACAATTCATGTCGAACACGCTTCTGGCGGGTTTAGGGGTCGCTAGTCTTAATGGATATGGATTTGATAAGAATCTGACTTCTGAAAGCAGTAATGATTCAAATTTAAAAGGTCTTGATCTTAACAAACTTCATAAGTTTTATCATGCTGAGCTATTCGACAGATTTATCCCGAATATGGATCAATATGTAATTGATCATCAGCTTGGAGGTTTCATGACTTCTGTTGACATTACAAATGGAAAACAGGCTAATTCTAATAAAACAGCATGGTATGAAGGACGGGGATTGTGGACCTATTCTTTTCTTTACAATAATTTCGGAAAGAATCCGGAATACCTTAAAGTTGCGCAGAAATCAAAGGACTTTATATTAAAGCATCTTCCTGGGGACGATCAGTTTTTTACATCCTCCTACAGTAAGGATGGAGAACCATTATCTGGTCCGGGTGATATTTATGCAAGTTTATTTGTTGCAGAAGGACTGGCTGAATATGCAAAAGCTTCGGGTGATAAACAATATTTTACAATTGCCAAAAGGATTATTTTATCATGCCTTGAGCGATATGATAAACCCGACTATGACTATTATGTTTCTTATCTGAATCCAGGAGCCACTAAAATTCCTGGTCCGAGGGTCCTTGGTCACTGGATGGTTTTTCTAAGGGCCGCAACTCAGATTCTTGAGAATGGTCCGGATACTGACATGGAGAAATTGGCCGATAGATGTATTGATGCTTGCCTGAATCACCATTTAAATCCCCGGTATCAGTTGTTCAATGAGGTTTTGAATCATGATTTCAGCAGGCCTGATAATTCATATAAAGATTTTTCGTACACCGGACACGGAATAGAAATGTGCTGGATGCTTCATTTTGAAGCTGCACGCAGAAAGGATAAGAAACTCTTTGATCAAGTTACGGATGTGTTTAAACGACATGTAAGTGTGGCGCATGATGATGTTTACGGTGGCTATTTCAGGACTCTGGATCATGTTGATAATAATATATGGAAGGTGGATAAAGTGCTTTGGCTTCAGGAAGAGGTGTTGATTGGAAGTTTGTTCATTGCAGAGCATACCGGAGATATTTGGGCAATGCAGCTTTTTAATGAGACACTTGAATACGTTCAAAAAAGTTTTATCAAGCCGGGTAATTTATTCTGGGCTTCTGCCGGTGACCGATTTGTAGCGGAATACACAAAGATGAGGGCTGAACATTATCACCACCCCCGGCATCTGATGCTGAATCTGCTGGCTTTAAATCGAATGATTAAACGCAATGGCAAACCATCCGGGCTGTTCGGATGATTTGAGCTAATTTACATTGACACAATAGAATATGAGTAATAAGGAATATACAAGACGCAACTTTTTAAAACATAATACCCTGGCAGGACTTGGTCTGATAGGCTCGGTAAGCCTTGCTGGATCTGTGTTGCCGGCTGAGGCCAGTGCTTCAACTGATCTGAAAAAGATTAGCGGTTTAGATCTGAGGAAACTTCGTGAACAATACAAAGAGGCATTGCTCGGTAAATTTATTCCGAATATGGGCAAATATGTAGTTGATCATGAATTAGGCGGATTCATGTGCTCAGTGGATATTCTGACCAGGAAGCTTGTTAATACAACCAAGCGGGCATGGTTTGAGGGTAGGGGGATATGGATGTATTCCTTTCTATATAATAATCTGGATAAAGATCCTTCCTATCTTGAAATTGCCCGGAAATCCAAGGACTTTATTTTAAAACGTTTGCCTGCCGATGGAAGCTATTATATTTCTTCTTTCACTAAAGAGGGGGAGCCAATTGGTGATGTAGAAGGGGATATTTACGGGAACCTTTTTGTTGCCGAGGGATTGGCGGAATATGCAAAAGCCAGTGCTGAATCTAAATATTTCGATCAGGCAAAAGAAATAGTAATAAAAGCGGTGCAGCGATATGACAGGCCTGAATTTACTTACAACTATAAGGCAGAAAACAGAGTGTCAGGCCCAAGAATTCTCGGACACTGGATGATTCTGTTGAGTGTCTGTACTCAAATGCTGAGACAGAGAAATGATAAGGAAATCAGGGCACTTGCAGACCGGTGTGTAGATGCCATTATGAACCATCACTTAAATAAAGACTACAAATTGTTAAATGAAGCACTGGCTCATGATCTTAGTCCGCTTTCTGATTCTGTAGCTTCCCAATATGGTGATCTTGGGCATGGTTGTGAGACCCTGGCATTTGTTATGAATTATGCAGTTCTGATTAAAGATGCAGATCTCTTTCATCGTTCAGCCAGGGAATTTAAAAGGCACGTAGATACTTCCTGGGATGATGTGTATGGCGGTTTTTATCATGAACTTACCCATGTAAATAATAATACATGGACCCTGAATAAATTACGATGGGTTCATGAGGAGATTCTGATTGGTGCGATGATCCTTATTGAGCATACCGGAGATCAGTGGGCAATTGATTGTTATTCAAAGACAGAGGAGTATATCCGGAAGAATTATGTCCGTCCGGAGTATGCATTTGTGATTGATAGCGGCGACAGAAGAATGCAAAAACATACTCAGGTAAGAGCAGAACATTACCATTATCCCAGACAGTTAATGGTTGGGATCCTGGCAATAGACCGGATTATAAGCAGAGGTGAAAAACCTTCAGGTATATTTTCATAAAATACAGCGGACCTCAGGATTAATAAAGGTTCACTTTGAACAATAAGATTATATTAAAATTCTCTGATGAGTAAGAAAAAATATGAAGGCCAGGCATTTTATAATGCACCATTTGTTGTTGAAGATTTTAACGGCATGCCATACCGGGTTCTTGGTAAATCCGGATTAAAAGTTTCGAATATAGGATTGGGAACCTGGAAAATGGGTTATCCTGAGAGTGGAGATGACTCGCGAATTGATAAGAAAAATTCATTTAGTATTCTTGATAAAGCCATAGACCTTGGTGTTACTTTTTGGGATACTGCAAACCGGTATAATAATGCTTCAGGAAATTCTGAGCGGATCATAGGAAAATGGTTTAAGGCAAACCCTGAGCAGAGACGCAATGTGGTACTAGCAACAAAAATGGCAGGAACAATGGACGGATTAAGTCCGAATCATTGCGGGATTTCAAGAGGTAATA
>CAZGWG010000087.1:0-14285 GCA_964529165.1 uncultured Sphingobacterium sp. | reverse complement strand
TTAATAAATAACACAATGCAACAAGAAGGTACAGTAAAGTTTTTTAATGAAACTAAAGGATTCGGGTTCATCGTACCCGCAGAATCAGGTGATGAAGATGTATTTGTTCATTCATCTGGTCTAATTGATCAAATTCGTGAAAACGATAAAGTTCAATACGAAGTTGAGCGTGGCAAAAAAGGCCTAAACGCTGTTAATGTGAAAGTTGTTTACTAAATCAACATAAACCATTTTAACAAAGAAAAGCATGTCGTGAGATATGCTTTTCTTGTTTTAAGTATATGCTATAATTAATAGCTTACAGCAGATCATTGGCAAGATTAGCTAATTCGCTTCGCTCACCTTTTTGAAGTGTTATATGCGCATATAGTGGATGATTTTTTGCCTTATCAATCAGATAAGAAAGACCATTACTTTCTGCATCCAGATATGGGGTGTCAATCTGATAAATATCTCCGGTAAAGACGATCTTTGTATCCTCACCAGCTCTTGATATAATGGTTTTGATCTCATGCGGTGTTAGATTTTGGGCTTCATCAACGATAAAAAAAATCTTTGTGAGCGTCCTACCTCTTATATAAGCCAATGGTGCAATTGAAATCTTTTCATTCGTTACCAGTTCATCAATTTTGTCCTGAGCCTTTTCATCACCAAGCTGATCTTTTATGAACTTTAAATTATCCCATATCGGAGCCATGTAAGGATCAATTTTTGACTTTATATCTCCTGGTAGAAATCCAATATCTTTATTACTTAGTGGTACTATCGGCCTGGTAACAAATATCTGACGGTAATTTTTCCTTTGCTCCAATGCACTCGCTAATGCAAGCAATGTCTTTCCGGTACCCGCATTACCCTGAATGGTCACCAATTTAATTTCCGGATTCAATAAAGCATGTACGGCAAATGCTTGCTCAGGATTTCTGGGTTCTATGTTATAAACGGTATGATAAGGAATATATTCAAGTTGCTTAATTCTTGGATTATAATATGCTGCAGCAGTTTTATTTCTCCCGTTTAATATAAAAAAATGGTTCTCATGACTAGTTTTAATTTCTGTTGTCGAAATAGAAAGTCTTTTCTTCCTGACTAGTTCATCTATGAGTTTATTGGGTACTTTTTCTTCAATGGTCTTACCGGTGTATAATTCTTCAACATTTTTAATCTTGCCTGTTTCATAATCTTCCGAATAAAGATTGAGAGCCTTAGCCTTTAGCCGAAGGCAGATGTCTTTTGAAACAAGGACTATTTTCTTATTAGGGAATTGTTCCTGCAGATTGAGAGCAGAGTTTAGAATTCGATGATCAAATTTGCCTTCTCCAAAAATTTTTTCAGCATCAATTCGACTTGGGATATCATCCATTACCACTTTAAAACTACCCCTGCCCTTTCCTTTTTGTGGTACCCATTCATTTATTAGTATATTTCTGGATAGTTCATCCATGAGGCGTATAAAGCTTCTTGCTTCATAATTTCGTGTGTCATTACCACTTTTGAGATTGTCAAGCTCCTCAAGAACCTGAATAGGTATGGCTACATCATGCTCCTGGAAATTTTGAAATGCATTGTGATCATATAGAATAACCGATGTATCCAGAACAAAAATCTTTTTATCAGAAATTATGCTATTATCTTTCGCCATTGATCAAAAATAAGGAAAATTGCCCGAAGCAGAATGGAGAAATCAAATTTGTATAAAAACGAAAACGGAGACCTTCTTCTTGCGATTCAGATCTCCGTTTTCACTTTTTAGCAATCGTAATTGCTCAAAAGTATTAAGTTTTCCCTACTATGATCAGTCCGTCTCTTAAGTCTTTTCAAACTTTCAGTATCCGTAACTTTTTACTTTATCTTTGCAGTCGTTCCGTAGAATGCATGCAAAATGGGTAACGCCTGTCTTTTCGATTTTACCCTCCAGCCATGATCTCACGATTTCCGGTCTGAATTAAAAATTAAATTATCCAAAATCTGATGAAGCCCGAGAGCTCCGGATTTTTAGGGATATTGTTTCAGGCTATCAAAGTACTTCCGACTTAACAATACTAAGGTAGGCATAAAAACACCTCCGTCAAGTAAAAAATGCTTCGAATTTCCAACAACTTACTAACTTACTTAGGTTGATTATCAACACTTGAATAGCTATTAATTATTTAGATATCAACATTTTATCCTAGTTTTAATTAGTTTATTGACATTCGTTATTTATTTACTTTATCAACAAATGGCCTGAATTATCAGATTTTATTTCATAAATTAAATGAGTTTTCTTAGCCTTATCGAATTGTCCATAATTTTAAAACTGATTTCGGGAAGGTGGGTAGATAATCCGAGATTTGGAAAATTTACATAAAAAGAAAACGGGAAACTTCCTCTTGCGATTTAGCTTCCCGTTTCAACTTTTTTAGCAACCGTAGTTGCTCAAAAGTATAAGCTTTCAGAATTTTAACCGGCTCGTTGTCAATTGTTTTTTAAAACAATAGTACCCGTAGCCACTCACTTTTATTTACTGACAATCCGTAGACCGTAAGTAAAAACAAGCAATGCCTGTCTTTTGGAACACAACCCATGAGCTATCTATCTTTCGAAATTTAACTTTCCGGATCTTGTTTAATTGTATCCATTATCTTTAGAGATCCAAGGATCAAAAGATTTTAAGGATTTTTCTCAGGCTGTCAAAGTACTTCGTTCTTATTAATACTAATGTAGTCACATGATACCTTCGTTACAAATAAACAATAGGTTTTTTATAAACATAGTTTTAACATAAAATCAGATTTTATCAACAGGCTTATATCTTAGTTTTATGCTTTAAGAGTATTATTACGATAATTTTACAGCAATATATCTTAATACCTAACATCTATAATTATGTACGAAATCCACATTTTTATTTTTATTGCCCTCATATCCTGACGGAAATATTCTTATTTTACTGTTCATTAAATTTTGTCTGATGAAATCTGATCATTTTGTTTCCTGTTTAATTTCTTCTGCGAGCTTTACTGGTTCATAATAGTTATTTTTGTTAAGCATTCAGTTTATAAAGCTCTTTTTGATTAATGAAGCAATCCCGGGAAATTAAAACATTTATTTTCAGTCAGTACTTTTCTGAAGGACTGAGAATAACTGTTGGAGTGCTTCTCCCCTCTTTGGTCTTCTTTCATTTAGGACAACTTTCAATTGGATTGACAATTTCATTAGGAGCAGTTTGTGTAAGTATTGCAGATAACCAGGGTCCCATTAACCATAAACGTAATGGAATGCTTTACTGCAGCATTTTTGTTTTTCTGACAACATTACTTACAGGTTTTATCAACAAGTATCCAACCCTCATCCGTCTGGAAATTCTTGTTTTATGTTTCTTTTATTCCATGTTCTCCGTTTATGGGAACCGGGCATCCTCCATCGGAACAGCTGCACTGCTTGTAATGATTCTTTCAATTGACCATGATGTAACATCTTCTAACGGTTCCTTTGGTCATGCATTGTATATTTTAACTGGGGGAATCTGGTATATGCTCCTTAGTCTATCGTTGTCTCAAATCAGGCCTTATAGGCTTGCGCAGCAGGCCATGGGAGAATGTATCAGGGAAGTAGCGGAATATGTAAGGCTAAAAGCTGATTTCTATGACCACGAAACTGACTTTGATGAGAATTATAAAAAACTGATTTCTCAGCAGGTTATTGTTCATGAACAACAGGATTCTGTAAGAGAATTATTATTCAAAACCAGGTTGATGGTGAAGGAGTCTACTCCGGCAGGCAGAATTTTAATTTTGGTTTTTGTTGATATTGTGGATTTGTTTGAACAAACAATGGCCACCCATTATGATTACCGTACACTGCACAAAACCTTTGGAGAATCTGAATCTCTTAAGGAATTTAAAGCAATCATTATTAAACTTTCTGAAGAGCTTGAAAACCTCAGCTATTATATCATCAGTAATGAAATACCTCAGCGGCTTAATGACTTTAAATATGAGTTGGAAAGGTTGAAAACATGTATTGATAAAGTTGAAGAATCGGGTACCAATGCTTTTGTTCTTAAAAAGATTCTGATTAATGTTAGAAATATGGTTGGTCGTTTGGATAAAATATATACCTATTTCAATCAAAAACAAGGTTCTGGACAGGAAATAAAGACTGAAGTCGATTTAAGTAAATTTGTTTCTCACCAGAATTTCGATTTTAAGATTCTTAAAGAGAATTTAAGTCTTAAATCATCTATATTCCGTCATTCAATAAGGGTAGCACTCATGTGCCTGATCGGCTTTCTGGTCTCCAAGTTATTTCCTATCGGACATCATAGTTATTGGATTCTTCTTACGATTCTAGTTCTTCTTAAACCGGCATACAGCCTCACTAAACAAAGAAATATAGAAAGATTAATTGGTACTTTGGCAGGTGGAATTGCTGGAGCACTAATTCTCATTTTTATTAAGGACCAGACTGTCCTTTTTATATTACTGCTCGTATTTATGGTTGCATCCTATAGCTTTCAAAGATTAAACTATATAGTGAGTGTCCTTTTTATGACTCCATATATTCTCATTTTGTTCAGTTTTCTGGGTGAAAATAATCTTAATATAGCACAGGAAAGGATCATTGATACGTTTATTGGTTCTTTTATTGCCTTATCTGCTAGTTATATGGTTCTGCCTAATTGGGAATCATATCAATTTAAAGACTTTATGCAGGAAGTATTGATTGCCAATTATCAATACCTTCAAAAAGTTGCCGGTATTGTTTCGGGTAATAACCTAGATATTACAGCCTATAAGCTTGCTCGTAAGAATGTGTATGTAAGTTCGGCAAACCTGGGAAGTGCATTTCAGAGAATGCTCTCTGAGCCTAAAAGTAAACAGCAAAATAGCAAAGAACTGCATAAATTTGTTGTTCTTAATCACATGCTTTCCTCATACATAGCTACCCTAATTACTACGCTTCAGCAGAATGATTCTCTGGAAATTAATGATTATCATATCAAATTGATAAGAAGGTCACTATATACTTTATCTGAAGTAATAAAAGGCATTAAAAATGCTGAATTGGAAGAATTTGATCTAAATATACCCGATTCAAAATCTATAGCGAAAAACTCAAATGAATCAAATCTATTGACAGAACAGTTAGAACTGGTCAATAAATTGATAAATGATCTTCAAAAGCTAAGTCAGAATCTAGTTTAAATCTTTAAAAAACCGATTCCGTTTGTTTGACTTTACGGCCATTTTTAAAGGCTTCACGAGGTTTAAGACCTAATAATTCAAACATTTCCATGTCCTCATTAAATGCAGGATTAGGGGTTGTAAGTAATTTGTCACCAGCAAATATTGAGTTTGCTCCAGCCATAAAACATAAAGCCTGATCTGTTATACTCATTTCTGTTC
The DNA here is from genome assembly GCA_964529165.1 of uncultured Sphingobacterium sp. Lineage (GTDB taxonomy): Bacteria > Bacteroidota > Bacteroidia > Sphingobacteriales > Sphingobacteriaceae > Daejeonella. Next base: position 8,895 of record CAZGWG010000087.1, on the reverse strand, counting down.
TTCCGGCAGAAAGACGTACAACAGTCTTTGGCATAATAATTCGGGCAGTAGCGATCATTCGAACCATTTCCCAAATTGAAACCCTTGGCTGATCCGCCAATGGTGTTCCTTTAACCGGCACCAGAGCATTAACAGGAACTGATTCAGGGTGTTTCGACATATTTGATAATGTCCTCAACATAGAAATACGATCGTTGACCGTTTCTCCAAGGCCAATTATTCCACCGCTACACACGGTGAGCTTAGCTTTCCGCGCATTATCAATAGTTTTTAACCGATCATCATAAGTTCTTGTGGTAATAATGCGCTTATAATCATCTTCAGAAGTATCCAGGTTATGATTATAGGCATAAAGACCAGCATCTGCCAAACGTTGAGCCTGGGATTCAGAAAGCATACCAAGAGTACAACAAACCTCCATATCAAGTGCATTTACTGAACTAACCATTTCAATCACCCGGTCAAAATCACGGTTATCTCTAACTTCTCTCCATGCTGCACCCATACATAAACGCGATGCCCCAGCCTCCTTAGCCTTTTTAGCAGCATCGGTAACTTGTTCTACAGACATGAGAGCCTGAACTTCAAGGTCAGTATGATATCTTGCAGCCTGAGGGCAGTAAGCACAGTCTTCAGGACAACCTCCTGTTTTTATAGATAATAGACTGCTAATCTGTACTTCAGAATAATCTTTATTTTCTCTGTGAACTGTAGCTGCGCGATAAATTAAATCGAGCAGCGGACTGTGGTATATCTCTGCTATTTCTTCTTTGGTCCAGTTATTTCTTATCTCAGTCATATTTATTGGCCATTGGTTTAGGCAAAACAAATTTATAATAAAATCGTCAGCCAGAAAATGGAAAATAAATGATTCAGAGAATCAGGTTGCTTGCTAAACCTAATAAAAGAAGAAAGCCAAAAACATCTGTAAATGTTGTAATTATGATTGATGATGCTACGGCAGGGTCTATACCAACTCTTTTTAAAATAAGGGGAATTGCTGAACCTGAAATACCTGCAATGACGAGGTTGCCTGTCATTGCTATGAAAATAACCAATCCAAGCATCACATTATGATCATACAACAAAGCAAAAACAAAAACAATTATGCCGATAACGGCTCCATTAATCAACCCGACAGTAAATTCTTTCAAAACTGTTCTATAGGCCTGGTTATCAGTTAAATCGTTAAGTGAAATACGTCTCACTGTTACTGCAAGTGCCTGCGTTGCAGCATTTCCTCCCATTCCTGCAATGATGATCATGTATCCGGCCAGTAAACCCAAACTAGCAATGGTATTGTCATAATAACGAATGATGGAGGCTGCAAGAAAGGCAGTGCCGAGATTTAGTACAAGCCAGGGTAATCGACTTTTTACAGCCTCCTTCCAGTTACCTGCAAGTTCTTCATCTTCCGATACTCCAGAAATTTTAAGTATATCCTCGGTATTCTCTTCTTCCATTACATCAATCACATCATCAAATGTGATTCGTCCAAGCAGATGCATTTGATCATCTACTACAGGGATACTCGTAAGGTTATACTGTGATATTAATTTGGCTACTTCTTCCTGATCTGTATCAGCTTTTACATAAACAAAATCAGATATAATCAACTGACTAATATTGACATTGTTACGGGCTTTAATTATCTCCTTTAATGATACAATTCCCTTTAAAATGTTGTTCTTATCAATTACATTAATTGTATAGAACTCCTCCATTTCTTCAGACTGACGAATGATTTCTTCAAGGGCTTCTTTCTTTTGCAGGTCTTCATTAATTTTAATTACCTGGGTATTCATTAAGCCCCCGGCGGTATCTTCTTCGTACTTTAGTAAGGATCGGATATTGGATGCATCTTCCTCATCAAGTTCGAGGAGTATTTCCTGCTGCTGATCTTCAGGCAACTGGCTGATAATATCAGTTGCGTCATCATAATCAAGCTCTTCCAGAATCTCTGAACGTCTATCAGGATGAAGATTTTCAAGTAGTTTTTCAGGATGAAATTCCGTATCCATCTCAGAAATAACTTCTGAAGCAAGTTCTGCGGGTAAAATGCTAATTATCCGTTCCCTTGATTCCTGAGATAAGCTTTCAAAGAGTATAGCTATCTCTGAAGTATGGTATTCAGATACCAGTTCTTTTAATACATTATCATCCTCCTCAAGGGCCCGCTTTATCTTTAAAAGATCTGTTTTATCCAATTCGAAAGACTGCATACTATAAAAGTAGGTAATAGTGATGATAATTGACCTGTTTTTGTCTCCTTTGGATGCAAACGTGCATAATTAAGTCTGACTAATATTTCTCAATTCTTGTTTAGCCATCCCTTTTTCCAGAAGTAAATCATTTGAACGATACCGATAAGCAGCATTCCAAGCATAGTATAGATATAGCCATTCTCCATATAAAGTTCAGGCATATTATTAGGAAGTATTTTGCCCGTTACCGGATCAGACTTCGAAAAATTCATGCCATAAATTCCAGCAATAAATGTAAGAGGAATAAAAATGGATGAAATTATTGTCAGCACTTTCATAATCTCATTCATCTTGTGACTTATAAGCGACAGATTCATATCTACCAGACTGGTAGTCAAATCCCTATAGCTTTCTACAAGGTCAATAATCTGCATACAGTGATCATATGTGTCTTTCAGATAGATTTTTGTTGTTTTATTTAAGAGTGATGATTCACTCCTGATCATATCGTTAATTTTATCACGTTCAGGCCATGCAGCTCTGCGAATCATAATCATTTCCCTTTTTATATTCTGGGTTTGAAACATCAGGGCCTTATCTGCTTTACGGTATAATAACTGTTCAATGGTTTCCAGCTCATCACCTAATTTATAAATAAGGGTAAAATAATTATCTACAATCACGTCCAGTAATGCATACAAAAGATACGACGTCTCTCCTGTCCGAATGTTGCCTTTTCCACCTTCAAGACGATTAATTACCGGCTCAAAAGTTAAACCATAACTCTCCTGAAAACTTATTAATATATGGGGTAATAAGATAAACGATACTTGCTCATTTTCGATCTCCAGTTTATCATTAACATACATATTTCTGCTGACAGTAAACAGATAATCACTATACTCATCAAGCTTTGGTCTTTGCCTGCAGTCTGCGATATCCTCCATGACAAGCTTGTTAATACTGAATTTGTCTTGCAGAAATTCCAATAACTTAACATCCCCAATTCCACGAATATCTATCCAGTGATTAAAGCCTTTATGAGAATTAATTTCCAAAGTAATTTCTTCAGGAGAATTAACTTCTGCGCATTGAAATTCTGCCCCTTTGAATGAGTAAATTGTAATCTTTGGTTTTAATGCCCCTTCAAAAAGTTGTATTGAACCCGGACTTGCTCCTGTAATCGGAACAAATTTTCTGGATTTTAAACTTATTCTTCGGATCCTTGACATACGTTAAAGATACTTAATACTTTGTGGTCCCTGACTAAATATGAGATCAACAATACTCAAATTAGGTAAAAAACCGTTCCGCTCTTCGAAAACCTGAAAGTAGGGTTTCAAATTGCTTTCAAATCTTCTTTTTGGATGTATGTTCTCCCTATAGTCAACCAGTTCAATGTAAGTTTTCTCGTAGCTGCCAGAATAGCTATAACTTATATTTATCTTGAGAAAACGGTTCAGAAGGCTTAAAAATTCCTCATTATAATCAAAGAGAAAATCCCATTTCTTTTCATAAAAAATGTGCAGATCATCTTCATAATACTCAAAATAAGCAGAACTTCTATAAGATGTCTGTAAGCTCATCCAATGAAGTCTTTGCCAGTCGAAATCATAACTAATCCTAACATCCTTTACAAGTGTATGATTTTTGGAACCCTTGATAACAGGAACCACCAGATTTAAAGCTCCATTAGGGGAATGAATAGTCGCTCTGTTCCGATAACTTTGTTTTTGGAAATTTTCTGCATTCTCTATAATTAGATGATCCTTATGACTGAGTATTTTGCTGAAATACTCAATTGGAGGAAGATAAAATAAAGGAAATAATGCGCCTTTTTCCATTGTTTAAGTTAAGTTTGTAGATCAAAGCCCGAAATTAGTAATTAAACAACCACACTGCAAGGAGTTAATAATCAGCAAGGAGATGAATATTTCATCCTTATAGGCATATTCAAATCTTAATGAACTTAGTTACATTCCGGGTTATTGCTGCATCTTTATACCTCATATCCCTCCTTCCCTTCGCTGTTTTATATTTCCTGTCAGACATTCTTTATGTCTTTTTATATTATATAATTAAATACAGAAGAAAAGTAGTAATAGAGAATCTGTTAAATTCATTTCCTGAAAAGTCAAAATCTGAGATTGAACAAATAGAAAAACGATTTTACCGCTACCTGGCCGATTTGGTGTTTGAATCCATAAAAACATTATCAATCAGTGCCAATGAGTTAAAAAAGCGATTTACATTTAAAAACCCGGAATTAATGACCAACTGCCTTCAAAATGGAAAATCATTGATTGCGGTTTCAGGGCATTATGGTAACTGGGAATGGGGCCCCTTAGCAATCGGACTTCAAGTAAAAGAAAAGGTACTGATTGTTTACAAGCCTTTATCAGATAAACGTTTTGAAGGTCTTATGAATGAGTCAATGCGCTCCCGCTTTGGTGCTGTTATGGTACCAATGAAGCAGACCCTTAGACAGGTTATAGAATATAAAAATCAGCCCCATATATTGGTACTTGTTGGAGATCAGACACCAAGCCGGGAAGAATCAGAGTATTTTACAAGCTTTTTAAATCAGCAAACGGCTGTGTTTCTTGGGATTGAAAAAATAGCTGAAAAAACAAATGATCCGATCGTATATTTTAGTATAAATAAAATAAAAAGAGGCTATTATGAATGTTCAATTAAATCTTTAATTAACAATCCTAAGCGCACTACGAAATATGAAATTACAGAGGCTCATACTAGAGAGCTTGAAAAAAATATCCGATTTTGTCCTGAATATTGGTTATGGTCACATAAAAGATGGAAATTTAGTCCCAAGAATTTAAATAAATGACCACAGATCCCAAAGTAGTTGCAGTAATCCTTAATTGGAATGGACAGGGTTTTCTTGAAAAGTTTCTTCCATCTCTTATAAACAGTACCTATTCTAACCTTGAAATTGTTGTAGGTGATAACGCTTCAACAGATAATTCTGTTGAATTCCTGCAACAAAGTTATCCGCACATAAGAATTATTCAGAACAAAAAAAACTATGGATTTGCCGGTGGTTATAACAGAATACTGGAAGAACTTGATGCAGAATATTTTATTTTATTAAATTCTGATGTTGAAGTTTCGGCCAATTGGATAGAGCCGGTAATCCACCTGATGGAATCTGATAAATACATTGCTGCTGCACAACCTAAGATTCTTTCTTACGCTCAAAAAGAGCATTTTGAATATGCAGGGGCTGCAGGCGGCTACCTGGATGTTCTAGGCTATCCTTTTTGCCGCGGCAGAATATTTGAAACTGTTGAGATGGACTATGGACAGTATGATGATAATTCTGAAATTTTTTGGGCTTCAGGAGCTGCCTTATTTATAAAACGGGAATGTTGGATAGAGGCCGGAGGACTCGATCCTGATTTTTTTGCTCATATGGAGGAAATAGATCTATGCTGGAGACTAAAAAACCGGGGTTATAAGATTGTTTTTTGTGCAGAATCAAAAGTTTATCACGTTGGAGGGGGCACATTGAATGCTGAAAATCCTTTTAAAACCTACCTTAATTTTAGAAATAATCTTGTCCTCCTTCAAAAAAATCTATCATTCGGAAAGGCCTTTTTTATAATATTTATTCGCTTCTGGCTTGATCTGCTTTCATTGATAAAATACTTAATTGATGCTAAACCTAAAAATGCCTTAGCAATAAGTAAAGCTCATTTCTATTTCTTTGGTCACCTTTTTAAGAATATTAAAAAAGCAAGGCATATAAATATTTCAAAATTTAATGCATCTGGCTTTTACAGGGGAAGCATTGTTTGGCAATACTTTATCCTGAAGAGAAAAAAATTCAGCAGTTTAAAGAAAACTATCTAAAGCCATTTTGTAACCGGGAAGACCAAAACCGGTTAAAACACCCTTACAGTTTTTTCCGGTGAGTGATATATGGCGGTATTCTTCACGAGAATAGATATTAGATATATGGACTTCAACAACAGGGGTTTTTATAGCAGCTATTGCATCTGAAATAGCTACTGAAGTATGTGTATAACCTCCCCCATTTAAAATGATACCATCATAACTAAATCCAACTTCATGAAGTTTGTTGATAATCTCGCCTTCTACATTACTTTGAAAATAATCAAGTTGAATAGCATTGTATTTAGATTTTAATTCCTGAAAATAAGTATCAAAGCTGCTATCTCCATAGATAGATTTCTCACGTACTCCCAGTAAGTTTAAATTTGGTCCGTTAATTATCTGTATTTTCATGAATTATTCGTGATTTATGATCTCAAATTTATGAATACGAAATGGCGTTTCATTGATCAAACATAATAAATAAATTGGACTGGCAAACTGCACTTATCAGCTTTAAATCCTATTTGAGATTAGAGCGTTCATTATCTGCTAATACAATCGAGGCATATTTGCACGATGTGGATATGCTTATTCAATTTTTTAAAGTCAGATCTTTGGAAATAAAAGCTTCCGATGTTGCTGCCGGTGATTTAAAAGCATTTTTGGTATGGGTAAATGAACTTGGAATGCTTCCTCCAACACAAGCAAGGGTTCTGTCGGGTTTGAAAGCCTTCTTTAAATATCTGCTTTTGGATAATCAGATTAAAACTGACCCCTCTGCACTTATTGAGAGTCCAAAAATGAATAGAAAATTACCCGATACCCTCAGTATTATCGAAATAAATAAATTAATCGAAGCCATAGACCTTTCTAAGGCCGAAGGGATGCGTAATAAAGCCATGCTTGAAATTCTATACGGCTGCGGATTAAGGGTTTCTGAACTTACCGGCCTAAGGCTTTCAAATCTTTTTTTGGACATTGACTTTATAAAAATTCTCGGAAAAGGAAATAAGGAGCGTTTGGTTCCGATTGGATCAGAAGCTATTAAATTCCTCAGAATGTTTATTGAGGAGGTTAGGGTTCATATAGCTGTAAAACCAGGGAAAGAGGATTTCGTATTTTTAAACATGAGAGGCAATCCAATTTCAAGAGTAATGGTATTTTTGATAATCAAAGATCTTGCAAAAAAGACAGGGATCACTAAAAATATAAGTCCACACACCTTCAGACATTCTTTTGCTACCCATTTGATTGAAGGTGGTGCTGATCTTAGAGCAGTTCAGGAAATGCTAGGCCACGAAAGTATTACCACAACTGAGATCTATACCCATTTAGACAGAGATTACTTGCGTGATACAATTATTCAGTTTCATCCCAGAAGTTGACCCTATTGTTCTTCTTTAAAATATACTTTGTAATAATTCATGGATTTATTATCATCAAATCCTTTTTCAATCAAATCTTTATTTCCATGAATATATATATGAAAATTCTTGTCAAGTTTCAAAACGCTTTTAAACACCCTGGACTGTTTCTTTACTGCAGCTTCTGAAATATCAAATGGCTGATCAATTTCTGCATCAAATTCTTCGTTATACGCTTTGCTAAACTTTTTGAATGATTCAATCGCTTTGGGGTTTTCAATAACTTCTTCCGAAAATTCATCAAGATCGAAACTCTCTTTTTCTTTGAAATATTTAATAGAACGGTTTAACAGGTCTATCTTATCCGCTTTTGAAATATCAAACTCCTCGTCTATTTTACTCGTAATAAAATTTTTATAAACGCCTAATGTTGTATTTGTCTTATTGAAGCTGTCATTCCTTATTTTTAATTGTAAAAACTCATCCTTCCAGTAAGCTGCATCGGTTCTGTTGGTCTGGTCTATAAGTATTACCTTATATCCATCTTCTTTTTCAGTATTGAAAATTAAACAACCTTTATCCAGTTTCTGGATATTAATGGCATCTTCTTCATAGCTAATGGAAAAACCACCTTTTTCTGGACTAACTTTCAAATAACTTTCTTTCGTTTCTGATTTGAAAATACCAATGGCATTCAGTAATTCACCTTCCAGTTGCAAATTATTAAATAAGCCTATATAAAGCTCTCCAGACTTAATTTTAGGATGATTTGAGATATCATAAAGGTATTTGGTAATGTTTCCGCTCAAGTCATGAAAACTATCTTTTTCTGAAAATATCATAGAACTAAAATGGAAGAGTTCGTTTAGATTGTTGTCGCCGCTTGAGTGAGTAAATCTGTAAACCTCATTCGTTTTTTCGAATGACGATAAAAAATATTTTATCAATAAATTCTTTAATACCTCATCATTGATGCTCAGTGCTTGGTCAGATAAAATGTAAAACTCATCCAAAGCCTTATTGCCAAGACGGTGAACAGAAAGAATATCCAAAGAAGTTTCGAAAAATGTTATCATAAAATATTTATAATAAGAAGACTATAATGAAATGTAGAAGATTTATTAATTTATTTTGCTCCGGATCATTCGGTCTCTGCCGCTGAGATCCTGTCTTAATTCAATACTAGTGAAGCCCTTACTTTCTAATAAATCAATCGTTTCCTTGCCAAGATTCTCATTTATCTCCAGATAAAGCCATGCTTCAGAATCAGAATGCTTTATTGCAAAATCTGCAATCGCATTGTAGAAAATGAGTGGGTCATTGTTTGGAACAAATAGTGCAAGATGTGGTTCATAATTTAGTACATTGGCTCGCATTTGTTTCTTTTCTGCCATGGTAACGTATGGAGGGTTACTAACGATAATCCCGAATTTCTCATCTCTTAACTCTCTGCTTAATGGATTTAGGAT
>CAZGWG010000086.1:0-14475 GCA_964529165.1 uncultured Sphingobacterium sp. | reverse complement strand
TACTCAAAGCGATTGAATTTCCATATATCAATTTATTCTGGGGAGGAACGATTATTATGGTGATCGGATTTATTCTGTCTATTTTCAGGAGAAATAAGGAAGTTAAACAAGCCTGATGAATATTGTCATATTAGGCAGTGGTAATGTAGCTACGCATTTAGGCCGTGCATTTAAAATGGCCGGACAGAATATTGCGCAGGTTTGGAGCCGCAATATTGCCCATGCAAGTTTATTGGCAGATACACTGGCAGCAGAACCGATCGACAATATGTTTGATCTGGATCGCAATGCTGACTTGTATATCCTTGCTGTGAAGGATGAAGCTATCAGAGAGCTTGCTCTTCAGCTCAAACTGGACAATAATCTGATAGTTCATACATCCGGCTCAACCGGAATTTCGGCTCTTGAAGGAGCCTCATCTAAAATTGGAGTATTTTATCCGCTTCAGACCTTCTCGAAAATTAAATCGGTTGACTTCAGGCAGATTCCTATATTAATTGAGGCAAATACGCCTGAAGTTCTGACAAGTATCCGGGCAACAGCCGACCGTTTATCAGAAAAAGTGATTGAGTTGGACTCAGAACAGAGGAAAACGCTTCATGTTGCGGCGGTATTTGCCTGTAACTTTACGAATCACCTGTTTGGTCTGGCACAAGAACTACTGGAAGATAAAGGGCTTGATTTTGAATTATTGAAACCCCTTATCCAGGAAACTCTCAGTAAAATTGAAATGAATAACCCTGTTTCAGTTCAAACCGGACCTGCGATCAGGGAAGATCAGACTACTATGCAAATGCATATGGACCTTTTAAAGAATAACCCTGCATTATCAGATCTTTATACTAAACTTAGTCAAAGCATAGTCAATTTGCACAAGCGCTCACAGGGCTGAAATTAAAATGCTACTTTTGCACTAATGAACATTTTTAAATTAAAAATCAATTTTGAAGAGGCTTCGAAGTCATCAGTAGAACTTCCTATAGCAGAAGGTGAATCGGTTCTTGATGTATGTCTGGATAACGGGATTGAATTACAACATAATTGTGGTGGAGTTTGTGGATGCAGTACTTGTCAGGTTTATGTTAATTTCGGGATGGATAATATTCAGGAGATATCAGATAAAGAAGAAGATTTTATCGATCGTGCTGTTAACCCAAGGATAAATTCCCGTTTGGGCTGCCAGTGTGTTTTAATAAATGGTGATGTTGAAGTAACACTTCCTGATCAGAATCAGTTTTTAGGACATTAATATTATTTTATAAGAGAAATGGCGAAAGAAAGTTTTGAATTACCAATCTATTGGAATGATTATGAAGATATTGCTATGGGTCTCTATGAGAAATTTGGTGATGATTTCGGAGAATCCCAAATCTACAGAATTCGTTTCACCGAACTTCTCGACTGGATTTTAAGCCTGCCAAATTTTGCAGGTACCCGTGAACAATCCAATGAAGGTCATCTGGAGCAGATTCAGACAGCCTGGGTTTACGAGTGGCGCGATAATCAATAGGCTTCGGCTAAGTCTGAGTTTGTATCTCATATCTCACGTCTCCAATCTCATTTCGATGTTCCTGGAAAAACTGAAGCATATAAAAGCATTTATTCTAGATGTGGATGGTGTAATGACCAACGGGATGTTGCTGGTTACAGAGTCAGGGGAATTTTTGAGACAGTTTAATATCAAGGATGGTTATGCACTGCAGTTAGCAGTAAAGCGGGGCTTTAAGATAGCGGTTGTTTCTGGTGCAAGATCAAAAGGGGTAGAACATCGTTTGAGAGGCCTTGGTATTAAAGATATTTATCTTGGTTTGGATTCGAAAACTGAGGCCTACAATGAGTTTATTCAGAGAAACAGATTGTTGCCGCACCAAGTACTCTTTATGGGGGATGATATTCCTGATCTGGAGCTTATGAAAATGGCGGGTCTCGCTGTCTGCCCGGCTGATGCAGTTGAGGAGATTAAAGCTGTTTCCGATTATATCTCTCCTAAAAACGGTGGTGATTCCTGCGTCAGGGATATCATTGAAAAAGTATTGAAAATCCAGAATCTCTGGAGCAGCGCAGATCCTTCCGCTTCTGATGGCAGCACGATCTGATTATTTCCCCAAGCTTTAAACCTTTTGCTATATTATCAATCAAAAGGGAAAACCAGTGAATATGAAAAGATTAATTATTGCCATGGGACTGATTCTCTGCATGGTATCATTCGCCAAGGCACAGGGCGGCAGACAAATGGGTACTCCCGCTGAAAGAGCCGATCGTCAGATTACTCAGTTGGAATCATTAAAGCTTTCAGCAGATCAAAAGACTAAATTGAAGGAAGTGTTTATCTGGTCGGCAAAGCGTATTGACAGTGTCAGAACCACTTTAACAGATGGTGGTGACTTTCAGGCTTTACGTGCTAAAATGGCGCCTTTGCAGGCAGAAACCACAGCTAAAGTGAATGCTTTACTTAACGATGAACAAAAGAAAGCCTATCAAGCCATTCTCGAAGAGCGTCGTGCCAGAATGAGGAATAACTAATAAATCCATTTTGATTGAGTAGGGGATTCGTCAGGTTTTAATTGTACTGTCTGATGTTTTTAAATCCGATTATAGCGGATACAAGCCAGAGTTTAAGGCCTGTGGCGTATGAGCGAAAAGTGGGAACAAGCATAGTAGCCATTTTCAAACGATAAAAACTTAATATAGACACAAAAAAAGCTATAAACTATAAGCTCAGTTAAAGATTCTTTTTCTACATATTAAAGCGGCTTTTGGTCGCTTTTCTTATTTTTGGCAAAGCCTAATTAGATGATCAGACAATTTCCGCCAATTATTCTGGCTTCCAAATCACCACGCAGACAAGAACTTTTAAAACTTATGGGATTTGATTTTCAGGTTGTTTTAAGGGAAGTAGATGAAAGTTATCCTTCCGGATTATCTCCTGCTGAGATAGCAGTTTATATATCTGAAAAAAAAGCAAAAGCATTTGATCTCCTGATTGAAAATGAGATCGTGATTACGGCCGATACAATTGTATCACTGGATGACCGTATTCTGGGTAAGCCCGAAAACGAGGAGCATGCATTTGAAATTCTTTCGGCATTATCAGGGAAGAAGCATGATGTGATCACAGGAGTCAGTCTGCTGAAGGACCATTATGTCAGTAGTTTCTATGAGCTTACAGAAGTGTTCTTTAAGGAGATCAGTGCTGAGCAGATCCATTATTATATTAATACCTGCCAGCCTATGGATAAAGCCGGAGCTTATGGAATACAGGAATGGATCGGATTGGTAGCAGTTGAGAAGATCAATGGCTCTTACAGCAATGTGGTAGGGCTTCCTACTCACCGCCTTTACGAAGAGCTGTGTAAACTGACGGAGTAATTATTCATACCTGTCATTTAAATGCTCAAACAGCAGACCTTCTTTTAGGGAATAAGTTGACAATTTAATAGTCTTAAGAGGAAGCTGATTCAGGACATATTTTGTAATCAGGGTAGCCATTACAATCATATCTACTCGTACCGGAATAATAGCAGGGTTATTCTTACGTTCCTCATGTGAACTTTTTAAAAGGAGTTCAGATACTCTTATAAAATCCTTTAACTCAATTTTTATTTCCGGATCTTTAAAACTGACTTTGAATTGCGGCTCGATGAGTGCTGCAAAAGTTTCAAATGCGCCGGCTGAGCCTATCAGTAGTTCGGGTTTATGTTTCTGGCATTGGGCTTTAAGCTCAGAGAGCGTATTTTCCAGATACAAATTCAGCTTGTTTATATCTTCTTCAGAAATAGGATCTGAATGATGAAATTTCTCCATCATCCTGGCCGCTCCAATGTCGTAACTCTTTTTCCAGAATACTTGCATTGCATTACAGATGATAAATTCAACACTTCCGCCACCAATGTCAATAATCAGGCATTTTTCATTACCCATTTTTATGGCAGCCCTCACACCCTGATAAATCAGTTCTGCTTCACGTTCTCCACTGATAATTTCAGGGTTAATCCCTGTTACTGATCTGATCTTATCCAGAAAGACTGAACCATTTCTTGCCGTACGCATAGCAGATGTTGCTACTACCCTGACAAACTTAACCTGAAAATAATCGATTGATTTTTTGAATTGTTTCATGGCACTAAGCCCGCGATCAAATGCTGCTTCGGTAATAAAACCTTTTTCGATTCCTCCTTCTCCCAGTTTTACAGTAATACTCTGCTCAAAAACAAGTGCAGGTTTATTTTCAATGATGTTTACAATCAGTAATTGAAAGGTATTGGTGCCCAGATCAAGGATAGCAATGGTATTCATTTTTTAGGGTATTGGGGAATAGGGAATTGAAAATAGAAACCCGATAGCCATTGGGTAGTGAAGAAGTTAAGCATACTTTTAAGAAGAAACATATTGAATCTTACAATTTCTAACTTTCTGCTTTTAGCTTTTCTAAGGAAAGAGTTAGATTTCATTATGTCCGGTATTAATACTTACAACTTACTCCTTATACATAAACCATTTTCCAAGTTCTGCAAAACTTACCTTTTTGCCATACATCAGAATTCCTACGCGGTAGATGCGGGATGCTACCCAGGTGGTAAAAATGAATCCACCGATAAGCAGGATGATAGATAATGCCAGCTCCCAGCCGGGTACTCCGAATGGTAATCTGACCATCATCGCAATAGGTGATGTGAATGGAATGATGCTTAACCAGAATGATAGGCTGCTATCCGGGTTGTTCACAATAAAACTGAATGACATGATATAGGTAAACAGAAGAGGCAGTGTAATGGGCAGCATAAATTGCTGGGTTTCCGTATCACTGTCTACTGCAGATCCTACTGCAGCAAAAAGGGCACTATATAGCATATAACCGCCCAGAAAGAAAACGATAAAAATTGGAAGAATATAGGGCCAGTTAACTGTTTGAACAGCCTTAATGATATTCATTCCTGGTCCATCGCTGTTCACAGCAGCAGCTTGCTGGCTCATGGGCATTTCAGATTTCACCTGTTCCATCTGGTTTTTAAATATCAACTGACTTGCAACAGTCATGAGGCCTATTGACAAGCTGATCCAGAGTAGAAACTGGGTTAAACCAACTAGTCCGATTCCAATAATTTTACCCATCATCAGTTGAAATGGCTTGACAGAAGAAATAACAACCTCAACAATTCTGCTGGTTTTTTCTTCAATAATACCCCGCATTACCTGGATACCGTAAATGAAAAGAGACATATAGATCAGAATGGCGGCAGCAAATCCAACGGCCATTGCCGCACCGGAACTGCTATCTTTTTCTCCCTCTAGGGTTAACTCTTTCGAAACAACAGTTAGTTTCGGTTTTATCTTACTGAGGGTAACTACATCAATTCCCGCATCGGCCAGTAGTTTGGTTCGCATCTGGTCGTTTAACTGGCTTTCTATCGTATTGATAACTGATAGTCCGGCCTTTTTCTGGGAGAACATTTCAATTGTGCCGCCGCTGACAATATCGGCAGGAATATAGAGCACAAAGGCATCTTCATTGTTTATAACTTTCTGTTTAGCCTCTGCCAAAGTAAGTTCAGATTTGCTGAATGTTGCCGATTTTTTGTTTTCCAATCCTTTATTAAATATCCCGCTATCATCAATTACCTCGACTGCCGGAATATTGTCACCACCTTTAATAGATAGTGAAAAAATCAAGGCATACATCCCAATAATAAGCATGGGTACCAGAAAGGTCATGATTAGAAATGATTTCTTTTTTACCCTGCTGAAATATTCTCTTTTTATGATGAGTAGGATCTTGTTCATTTTTCGGTTTTAGTTTTTTACGTTTTGAATGAAAATATCATTCATACTTGGAATAATTTCAGTCAGCTCGGTAACCTGTACTTGCGGGATTAAGAACTTTAATACATCATTCGAAGAATAGCCTGGATTGATTTGGATGGTCAGGTGAGTGACCTCCTCATCTTTCTTTTCCTCATTGATATTGAATAAGGGAGTTTCAAGTGAATTCAGAATACCTGAATAGGCTATTCTATAGGTATTGTTTCTATAAAGATTCTTTATATCCTTCACTTTACCATCGAGGATTTTCCTGGATTTATGAATAAGCGCGATGCTATCACATAATTGTTCAACAGATTCCATACGGTGAGTAGAAAAGATAATAGTAGCACCTTTACGGTTTAATTCCAGAATCTCATTGGTTATTAATTGTGCATTTACAGGATCAAATCCAGAGAAGGGTTCATCCAGGATAATCAGTTCAGGGTCATGAACAACAGTAGCAATAAATTGTACTTTTTGCTGCATTCCTTTACTCAGATCTTCTACCTTTTTACTCCACCAGCTCTGAATCCCCATTTTCTCAAACCAGTATCTGATCCTGGCTGTTGCATCTGTTTTTGATAAGCCTTTAAGCTGTGCCAGGTAAAGCATCTGCTCACCAATCTCCATTTTTTTATATAAACCCCGTTCTTCGGGAAGATAACCAATCCTGGAGATATGGGATGGATTGAGTTTCTCGCCATTCAATAGGATTTCGCCACTATCAGGTGCCGTGATTTGATTGATGATCCTGATCAAAGAGGTTTTACCAGCGCCATTCGGACCAAGAAGTCCGAAAACTGAGCCCTTCCCGATTTCAATCGATACATTGTCCAAAGCCCTGTGATTTGCATATTGTTTTACTATATTTCTGATGCTCAGCATATCCTAAGATTAGTAATTAGTTAGATTAGTTTTATGGGCTTTGTTACAATTTTTAGCCTTTTTTCTTTGCGTATAGGTTTGCTGAACGTTTTTTTTGGAAGAAGTTATATCAAGCTGTTTACCTTCATTTCAGGTCTTTCTTAACCTGTCCAAACCAACTTTGAAGTTCTCTGCTTAGTTTTAGCTGGCTGTCTCCTCTTGCTCTGCCAATCAGAAAACCATAGGGCTTTAGCGGTGTAACATGGTCACATATTATTTTAACTATTCCGAGCATAGGTAATGCAAGGATCATACCGGCTATACCCCATATAATCTCCATGAGTACAATGACGAGAATGGTGAAGAGCGGGTTAATGTTAACTTCAGAGCCAACGACCAATGGCTCAAGAAAGTAAGTTTGAACAAATTGTATTAATAAATAGGTGAAAATCACGCCTATGATCATGCCGTTACTACCGCCCTGTGAAATTACCGCCAATACGGTAATACAAGTTCCTGTGAAATTTCCAATGAATGGCAGAATTTCGAGAAGTCCGCATAAAATGGCGAAGAAAAGGGCACTTTTAACTCCAACAATAGAAAAACCGACGCTGTACATGATCCATAGAATAACAATCATGCTGCTCAGACCTGATAAGTATTTCTGAGCTACTTTACCGCTATCTAAGATTATCTTTTCGGATTCCTCTTTGGCACTTTGAGGAACCAGCATCAGTATGAACTTTTTAAGGTGTGAACGGTAATAAATGAAGAGGAAAAGATAAACCAGGATAAGAATAAAATCCACAATAATACCCATTAAAGAACTTAGTAATACGCCGGCGAGACCTAAAGTGCCGGAAGACCCTGAAGTTTGTTTTGAAATCCATTGCTGTTGTTTTTCAGCGGATATACCAATGTTACGGGCTATAAATTCCCGGATATCTCCGGCAATAATTTCAATGCGAAGCGTGATTTCATTAAGGTCATTTGAAATGCCTTTTGCCTGCCAGGATAATAAACCTATTACGCAAGTTATACTTAACAGAAAGATCAGAACACATAAGACTCCTGCAAACATCCGGCTGATACCTTTCTTTTCAAACCAGCGTGAAAGCGGAGCAAAAAGCATTGCCAATAGGGTGCTAATAGAGATTGGAATCAGAAACTCACGGGCAAAATATAACCCCGAGATCACTAAAAATGAAAGGAATAAAACAAAGATGCTTTTTTGTAAAGAAGGTGATGTTCTGATCATATTCGTTCAGTGAATCAATTAAATTAAAGATAGTTGAAAATTTGCTTTCAGACATTTTTCTTTGAATTTAAACCTGAGTCTGATTTCTGCTAACTAACTTATTCTGATGATTCATTCTTAAAAAAAATCAGGCCGCTCTTTTTTATCTTGGAATTTATATCTTTAAGATAAAGACGTTTAATGGTACGGTTTAGCTCAAAAAAAATCTTCGTATTATTTGTTCTGCTATTGGTTGTAGGAGCACTGTATAAGCTGGCTCTTTCAAATCAGACAGTAGATTATAATGTCCATGTAAAGCCAATAATTAATAAAAAATGTATTTCCTGTCATGGTGGGGTTAAGCAGGAAGCCGGATTTAGTCTTCTTTTTCACGAGGAGGCACTCGGTAATACCGAATCTGGAAAACCTGCTATCATTCCCGGTGATCCCGAGGGTAGTGAACTAATCAGAAGAATCACCGAAAAAGATCCGGATGAAAGAATGCCCTATAAGCATGAAGCGCTTTCTGAAGAAGAGATCGAAGTGTTCAGGCAGTGGATTAAAGAAGGAGCAAAATGGGGAGAACACTGGGCTTATGTCTCTGTAAAGAAACAGAGTGTTCCGGATTTTAATAATAAATGGATCAAAAATGATATTGACCGCTTTATTTATGAAAAACTGGAAGAACAAAAATTAGAACCTTCTGCGGAGGCTGATAAGGCGACACTGTTACGAAGACTTAGCCTGGATCTTATCGGACTTCCTGCCGGTTCTGCTATTTCAAAGAAGTTCCTTCAGGATCATTCTGTTCAAGCATACGAGAACCTGGTAGATGACCTTTTGGCCTCTCCCCGTTATGGTGAACGCTGGACATCTCTTTGGCTTGACCTTGCCCGGTATGCAGATACAAGAGGGTATGAGGCTGACCGTGGACGAATTATCTGGAAATATCGCGATTGGCTGATCAAAGCTTATAATTCAGATAAACCATATAATGATTTTCTGATTGAGCAGCTTGCAGGCGACTTAATGCCAAATCCTGATGATTCGAAATATATTGCAACAGCTTTCCACAGGAATACCATGACCAATGATGAGGGTGGAACTGATAATGAAGAGTTCAGGACTTCTGCAGTCATGGATCGGGTGAATACAACCTGGAGTGCTACCATGGGAACTTCATTTAATTGTGTTCAATGTCATAGTCATCCATACGATCCATTCAAAAGTGATGAATATTATAAATTTCTGGCTTTTTTCAATAATACACGTGATGAAGATACAAACGCTGATTATCCATTGTTGCGGCAATATAATTCTAAGGACAGTTTAAAGCTGGTTCAGCTCACTGACTGGTTAAAGAGTAATACCTCAGAAAATCAGGCTAAGAAATATTATAGCTTTCTTAAAACATGGCAGCCTACTATCAATTCCTTGCAATGTGATCAGTTTGTGAATGCTGCTTTAATCAGCAGTTGGTTTGCGGGGTTACGAAACAATGGTACTTGTCGTTTGAAGGATGTTGTATTGCAGGATAAAACCCAGCTCATGTTTCGGTATAAAACCAATTTTGAAGGGGGTAAATGGTCTATTTACCTTGACGCATTAAATGGGAAGTTACTAAAGATCATTCCACTTGCTAATACAAAGGGAGAATGGAAAATTGTCACTGTGCCTATACCCGCTGAAAAGGGAAAGCATAATCTGTTCTTTAAATATTTTAGTCCGGCTATTAAAAATGCGGATGATACAGGAGTACAGTTTGAGTGGTTTCAGTTTGATGTTCCCTTTCCCGGGAAGGGTAAACCCGGATATGAGCTTGCCTTAAGTAATTTCAATCAGTTGATGCAGGCAAAGGTTGATGAAACCCCGATCATGATCGAAAATAAAAGTGATCAGTTTAGAACTACTCATGTTTTTGAACGAGGCAACTGGATGGTTAAGGGAAATGAGGTAGAGCCCGGCGTTCCTGATATTATGAATCCTATACCTGCAAATGTACCTAAGAACCGGTTGGGAATGGCTTTATGGTTAACTGATAAAAAGAATCCGCTTGTTGCCAGAACTATGGTGAACCGTTTATGGGAGCAGTTATTTGGTTTTGGAATAGCTGAGACTCTTGAAGATCTTGGTTCACAGGGGATTATGCCTACTCATAAGGAATTGCTTGATCATTTGTCCTGGCAGTTTATGAACGAGTATAACTGGAGTATAAAGCGGCTTTTAAAAGAGATTGTAATGTCTGCAACATACCGGCAGAGCTCTGTGCTTACTGAGGAAAAATTAAAGATTGATCCAAATAATAAATTCTATTCCAGAGCATCCAGAATAAGGCTTTCGGCCGAGCAACTTAGGGATCAGGCTTTGGAAGTGAGTAAAGTATTAAGCGATAAGATGTACGGTCCGAGTGTCATGCCATTTCAACCTGAAGGAATCTGGCGTTCACCTTATAATGGTGAAAAATGGACCATGAGTACGGGTGAAGATCAGTACAGAAGAGCGGTTTACACCTATCTGAAGCGTACAGCACCTTATCCTTCACTGATGACCTTTGATGGCAGTGCAAGAGAATCATGCCTTCCCAGAAGGATAAGAACCAATACTCCATTGCAGGCATTAACCTCTCTTAATGATTCCACGACATTGGTTATTTCAAGAAGTCTGGCTTTGCGTATGAAGGAATTGGGAGGAAAAGAAACCAATGCTCGGATTAGTAAAGGTTATGAGTCTATGATGTATAAGCCGATCTCAGCTAAAAAGTTAAAAGCCTTATCCGAATTGTATACCGAAGCGCTCAGGAAGTATCAAAAGGATAAAACGGCCATGTATCAATTAATGGGAGCAAAAGATAAACTTGCAGATCCTGAAACAGCCTCATTGGTAATTGTAGCCGGTGCCATGCTTAATATGGATGAGTGGCTCAATAAAAATTAAAAGCGTTAAGCTATAGCAATATTATAGATTATGAAGAGAGATGCTCAGGCACAAAGGTTAGTTAGGGAAGCCGAACATGCAGCTTTACAACTACATACCCGCCGCCATTTTTTAAAAGAAGGGGCCATGGGCTTTGGTGCTTTGGCTTTAGGTTCTCTTCTTGGAAGTTGCAGTTTTGGTAAGTCTGAGACAGGCAATACATTGTTTGATGCTTCAAATCCGCTTGCACCCAGGCCGTCAATGTTTCCAGGTAAAGCTAAATCAGTTATTTATTTGCACATGGCTGGCGCTCCTTCTCAACTTGAAATGTTCAGTTTCAAGCCTGAGTTGGCAAAACTAGACGGACAGGAATGTCCCCAGTCTTTACTGGAAGGCAAAAAGTTTGCCTTTATAAGAGGGGTACCTAAAATGCTTGGTCCGCAGGCCAATTTTAAACAACATGGAAACAGTGGCTTATGGTTATCTGATAATTTACCTCATTTGGCAACTGTTGCAGATGAAATTGCGATGCTGAATGCAGTAACCACCGACCAATTCAACCATGCCCCTGCTCAGTTATTGATGCAAACAGGCTCTGCCCGGCTTGGAAGACCAAGTATAGGTGCCTGGGTAACTTATGGAATGGGATCAGAAAATAAAAATTTACCAGGATTCGTGGTATTAACCTCAGGGGGGAATAATCCCGATGCGGGCAAAAGTGTATGGGGAAGTGGTTTTTTACCAAGTGTCTACCAGGGAGTGCAATGCAGGGGTGAAGGTGATCCTGTGCTTTTCATCAAGGATCCCGCAGGTATGGACAGAGATTTACGTAAGGCATCAATTGAGGCCATCAATAAAATAAATCAAGAGCAGTACGAAGAATATCAAGATCCCGAAATTCTATCTCGTATTTCACAGTATGAGATGGCTTATAAGATGCAGATTTCAGTCCCCGAAGTAATGAATATCAATGATGAACCGGCCTATATTCATGAAATGTACGGTACAGAACCGGGTAAGACAAGCTTCGCAAACAATGTCCTGCTGGCCAGAAAACTTGTTGAAAAGGGTGTCCGCTTTGTTCAGCTATTTGATTGGGGATGGGATACCCATGGTACTTCTGCAAGCGGTTCTGTTGATATTGGTCTGGTCAATAAATGCAGAAGTGTGGATAAACCAATTACAGCATTAATTCTTGACCTGAAGCAAAGAGGCTTGCTGGATGAAACCCTGATCGTTTGGGGTGCTGAATTTGGAAGAACCCCAATGCAGGAAAACAGGGAAGGTAAGGATATGCCATTTAAGGGCAGGGATCATCATGCTGCAGCCTTTAATATGTGGATGGCTGGAGGCGGAATTAAAGGAGGAACTTCTTATGGAGAAACAGATGAGATTGGATATGATATCGTGAATGGAAAGACTGAAGCATTTGATATCCAGGCCACTATTCTTAACCAATTGGGCTTTGATCATGAGAAATTTACTTACGAATCTCAGGGCAGGCCTTTCCGGCTAACGGATGTTGGGGGAAAAGTGATTACGGATATTATAGCTTAAGCGAATTTGCAGCAATTATATGAGACAAGACAGAAGAAAGTTCATTAAAACATCTGCAGCAGGTTCGGCTGCATTACTATTATCCTCTTTAGAATCTTTTGCCTTACCAGAAATGAATTCATCTCTCATGAATAAGAATTATGATCTGAAGATACTTGCAACTAGCTGGGGCTATAAGGGTACAATGGATTCATTCTGTGCAAAAGTAAAGAAGGAAGGATACGATGGGATAGAATTGTGGTGGCCTACAGATAATAAAAAGGCGCAGGACGAAATATTTGCCGCTTTGAAGAACTATGATCTCGAAATCGGGTTTCTTTGTGGAGGGTCTCAATCCAACCCTCTGGAGCATCTTGAATTTTACAAAAGAATGGTGGATGCAGCGGCGAAGCAAAATATTCAACGACCATTATATATTAACAATCACTCCGGAAAGGACTATTTTAGTTTTGATGACAATAAAAAATTCATAGAACACACTCAGGCTTTGTCAAAGAAAACAGGTTTGCTGATATGTCATGAAACACATCGTGGAAGAATGCTGTTCGCAGCACATATTACCAGGAACTTCCTTGAAAAATATCCGGATCTGAGACTCACATTAGATATTTCGCACTGGTGCAATGTACATGAGAGCTTGCTGGCTGATCAGAAGGAGACAATTGATCTGGCATTAGCCCGTACAGATCATATTCATGCAAGAATTGGCCATCCCGAAGGACCGCAGGTTAATGATCCTCGGGCTCCAGAATGGGAACAAACTGTGAAACAGCATTTTGAATGGTGGGATACAGTGGTAGACAGGAAGAGAAAAAATGGTGAGCGTGTGACTTTTCTGACAGAATTTGGCCCACCCGATTATATGCCTACTTACCCATATACCCGGCAAGCATTGGCCGATCAGTGGGCTATTAATGTGCACATGATGCATTTGCTTAGAAAACGATATTCATGATTTCATATTCCCTGAATGAGCATATTAATTGTTTTTTTATTTAGCCTGCCTGATTTTGCAGGGAGCTTTCATCCTTTGCTTGTACATCTCCCTATCGGAGTACTGCTGCTTGCGGCCTTGTTTCAGTTATTGTCGCGAAATGAGAAACATCAGTCGTTGGCTTCATCGGTAAGTCTTTCTTTGTGTATTGGTATGATCAGTGCAATTGCCTCCTGTGTTAGCGGCTATTTACTGTCAGGTACCGGTGATTATGATGAGGGACTTATTTTTAATCATCAGTGGTCTGGTATTGCGCTTGCTGTAATCTCGATTTTAGCATGGTATTTAAATAGACAGGGAAAACAAATTACATCAATTACTGTGCTCATGGTATTTTTGATTGTCCTGACAGGGCACTTTGGTGGTTCCATAACACATGGTTCAGATTACCTGACCAGGGCATTCTCTGTAAATACCTCAGAGCAAAACGAAGAGAAAAGAAGGCCGATCCCGAATGTTCAGCAAGCACTTGCTTATCAGGATGTAATTAAGCCAATTTTGACTTCAAAATGTTATAAATGTCATGGCCCCAATAAACAGAAGGGAAAACTGAGATTGGATATGCCCGATTTTATTTTAAAGGGGGGAAAGGGTGGTAAAGCGATTATTGCAGGGAACACTGATGAAAGTGAATTAATTAAACGGATTTTATTATCCAAAGAGAGTGATGATCATATGCCTCCCCTCGAGCAGCCACAGCTTACCAAAGCCGAACTCGATCTGATCCATTGGTGGGTTAGCAGCGGAGCTGATTTTAATAAAAAAGTAACCGATTTGGCTCAGACCGAAAAGATAAAACCTGTTCTATTATCGCTTCAATCTGAAGAAAAGGCTGAAACTGATTTAATCTCTGACATACCGGAGAAGTCTGTCGAACCAGCAGATGCAAAGACTGTCAAGGAACTGCTTGCCCGTGGTGTTGCCGTGATACCGGTGTCACTAAATAGCAATTACCTTTCCGTCAATTTTGTAGCACTTGATTCCATTACAGACCATGATCTTCAATTACTGGAAAAATTAAATAAACAGGTGATCTGGTTAAAAATCGGAGATTCAAATCTGGATGATAATAAGCTGAAATCAGTGGTCAAATTATCCTCGCTTTCAC
>CAZGWG010000085.1:0-14516 GCA_964529165.1 uncultured Sphingobacterium sp. | reverse complement strand
GTTGATAATTATGGAAGGAATGGAATCAGAAAAGCTTTGGTTGAGAATGCCAAAAAAGTTATAGCGGCTACTGGTGATCCAAGTAAAGGATTGATCGTACTAATTAAACCAAGTGATCAGTCAAATTATAGAAATTTTGTGGATATCCTAGATGAAATGAAGGTTTCAAATATCGACAGGTATGCAATTGTTGAAATATCTGATCCTGATATTGAATTATTGAAGCGTGATGGTATCTACAAATAATTATTTTAACAAATATTAACCCTTTAAAGAATTAAATATGTTAGGGTCTAAAATAGATTTATTCAACCCGCAATGGCTGGATGTTGTATTTGCCGGGAGAAATAAAAGCTATGGAGCTTATGAGTTAAGGAAAGGAAATTCTAAGACTACAAGCCGCGCAGTGATTATTGGCTCTTTGCTATTTGTAACATTGGTTTCGTTGCCACTGATTATCAGGTATATCTCTGGAATAATGCCTGAAGAGGAGAAGGTCAAGATTACAGAAGTAGTTTTGGCACCTCCACCTCCAATTAATAAGGAAGAGTTGCCTCCGCCTCCACCAGAGCCTCCTAAACCTAAAATTGATCAGGTTAAATTCCCTCCTCCCGTAGTTGTACCTGCAGAGCAAGTAAGAGATGAAGAGCCACCGACAGTTGAGGAATTGAAGGTTGCTGATCCTGGTCAGAAAACCATTGAAGGTGATCCAAACGCAGAAATCGTAATTGACGAGCCTGTAGGTGAAGCACCTAAAGAAGTTGCAGTAATTGAGGATAACAGTATCAGAGATTTTGCAAGTGTTGAAGTACTTCCTGAATTTCAGGGCGGTATGGCCGGATGGGGAAAATATCTTCAAAAAAATCTGAAATATCCTCCAATGGCACGTGAAAATAACATAACTGGCCGTGTAATTATGAGCTTTGTAGTTGAGAAAAATGGTCAGCTAACAGATATCAAAGTATTAAGAGGTATCGGTGGTGGCTGTGATGAAGAAGCGATAAGGGTATTGAAAAATGCACCAGCATGGAAACCAGGTATTCAAAATGGTCGTCCGGTTCGTGTTGCATATACAATGCCTATCTTCTTCCAGTTGGCAGGACAATAATTGTCTATGTCTCCTTCTAAAGAAGAAAACAAAATACAGAAATCGCCCGCAAAGCGATTTCTGTTTATTTTAGGGCTCGGTATGTTTGCTCTATATTTTGCATTAGGAGTTGCGATTATATTTTGGAAGGATTTTCCAATTAATCTCGATTTCGGATACAGAGTTGCTTTCGCACTGCTTCTGATTATTTATTCGTTTATCAGGTTTGTGCGTTTATTGCGATCCTAGTAATTATTATGAAAAAAATCAGTTGTGTTTTTTCAACAGCTTTGCTGTTCGTTCTTTTTTCTTGTCAGAATAATAGTGGTTCTGTTCAGCAGTCGTATACAAGTGGTTTCGAGCAAATTTTGGTAGATGAATCTTTTGCACCAATAATTGAGGATCAGGAGTATTTGTTTGAAAGTACTTATGCTGATGCTAAGCTGGATCTCGTAATGAAATCTGAAAATGAATTATTAAATTTGTTTTTAAGCGATAGTATTCAAGTAGCGGTTTTGTCCAGGCTTTTAACTCCTCAGGAGAGAAGGCATTTTGAAGCAAAGAATATAAAGATCCGTATAAATCGTTTTGCAATAGATGGTATTGCATTAATTACAAAGAATCCCTCAACGGACTCTACTGTTCTTGTTAAGGATATTATTAAGATTTTAAAAGGTTCAGAATCATCTATTCAAAGTTTGGTGTTTGACAATGCAAATTCCAGCACAGTAAGATACTTTAAGGAACTTGCTGACGTTAAAGAGCTTCCTGAAAAAGGAGTTTATGCGCTTAAATCTAATTCTGAAGTGATCAGATATGTTTATGATAATCCAGGAACTATTGGTGTAGTGGGTGTTAACTGGATGGTACAGCCTCCAATTGAACTTGAGAAGATTGTTGGAGATTTAAAAATATTAGGAGTAAAAAATATAGAGGGACAGGCAGGGTCTGATGCTTTCTATAAACCAACTCAAAATGACATTGCATTAGGATTATATCCTTTAACAAGGTCATTATACATAATTAACTGTGAGGGTGGTGCAGGTTTGGGCACAGGTTTTGCATCATTCATTGCAGGTGAACGCGGACAGCGGATTGTACTTAAATCCGGACTTTTGCCGGATAGCATCCCTTCACGTGAGATAAATATTGTAAACTAAATTAAAAATTGTAACATGATGAACAAGGCAGTAAAAATAACCTTGGGGTTGATATTAGTTGGTTCAGCAGTTTTTGCTCAGAGTTTAGCTGATGCCCGTAAGGCAATTGATGCAGAACAGTACCAGAAAGGAAAGGCTATTTTAAATACCTTAACCAGTACTCAGCCTACAAATGCTGAGAATTTTTTCTTTTTAGGTAATCTTTACCTAACAACTAGTCCTATCTATATCAGGCCTGATTATATTGATTCAGCTAAAAATGCATTTACTAAAGGGATAGCTGCAGATGAGAAGTATGCTTTAAACTATGTTGGTTTAGGTGCCGTGGATTTGGCTAATAAGGCAAATCCAAAGGCAAATTTCGATAAGGCACTGGAACTTACTAAGCGCAAGGAACATACAACAGATCTATATATCGGCCGGGCCTATGTTAATGCTCCTACACCTATGATTGCAGAGGGTTTGGTTCATCTTGAAAAAGCAAAGCTGCTTAATGATAAGGATGCTCAGCTTTATCTTGTATTGGGAGATGCTTATCGGGAAGAGCAGAAGAATGGTGAGGCATTTAGTGCATACAGAAATGCGTTTGAACTGGATAAAACTTTTTTAAGATCTAAGGTTGAATTAGGTAAAATAAATAAGTTATCCAAAGCTTATCCTGAAGCAATAGAAGAGTTTAATAGTGTAATTGCACTTGATGCAAGTTACGGGCCGGCTTATCGTGAATTGGCTGAAACTTATTTTGGTTGGGCATGGACTTCTCAGAAGGAATATGCCGGCCGAATTCAACAGGCACTACAGTTCTACGAAAAATACATGGATTTGACGGATCGTTCCTTAGATTCTCGTTTACGCCATGCAGACTTTTTATTCCTTGCAAAAGATTTAAAAGCAATTGAAAAAGAGGCGATTGAAATGGCAAAGCTTGATAAAGTAAATCCTAGGGTTTTAAGGTACCTGGCTTATTCTGCTTTTGAAAATGGAAATTTCACATCTAGTGCACAGGCCCTTAAAGATTTTATCTCAAAGGTAGAACCATCTCGTTTAATCTCTCAAGATTACCTTTATCTTGGAAGAGCTCAGATGAAGGATACTACTATGCTTTCAGAGGGTATGGCAAATATAACCAAGGCCGTCGAAATGGATTCTACAAATGCTGCTGTAATGAGTGAAATTGGACTTGAATTGTTCAAGGCAAAGAAGTATGAAGATGCAGCTAAAGCTTACGAAATATCCATTAAGAATCCTGAGCGAGCTCTGCTTGATTATTATTATTTAGGATCATCGTACTATTTCCATTACGGTGCATTAAAGAGTGCTAATTTGAATCCAGAGAAAGATCTTTTAGTAAAGGCAGATACTGCTTTCAGTTATCTTGTTCAACGCTCACCAACAACACAGATTGGATGGCAGTATAGAGGTCGCATTAACAGGTTACTTGATGACGAAAATGACAGCCAGGGATTGGCAGTACCATTTTATGAGAAGTACATTGATTTAGTTACTGTTGAAAAACCAGAACTTGCATCTAAGAGTACTGCTGGTCTTATTGAAGCCTATAATTACCTTGGTTCTGTTGCAGCCAGAAAGGATGGTGACAATGTGAAAGCTAAGGAATATTTTGATAAGGTGCTTGCTTTGGATCCGGCAAATGTCACCGCTACTCAAGCCGTGAAAGCCATTGACGGAAGTAAATAAAGAATTAATATTATTAAAGAGAAGTTCCTGAGCGTTGTTTGGGGACTTCTTTTTTTTTATATTTGCCCAGCATAACATAACAATGGAAGCACAAAGTAACGCCGTAAATTATCTCCCTATTATATTTCAGATGCTTGTTGCCCTTGGATTTGTAGGTTTGACAATGACAATTACACATTTGGTAGGTCCAAAGCGTAAGACGAAAGATAAATTGGTAGCTTTTGAGTCAGGGATAAAGTCAATTGGTAACGCCCGCCAACCATTTTCCATAAAGTATTTTTTAGTAGCCATTCTATTTGTTCTTTTTGATATAGAGGTTATTTTCATGTATCCATGGGCAGTTAATTTCCGCGATTTTGGAATTAATGGTTTGCTTGAAATGTTCGTATTTATGGGTACACTTCTGCTTGGCTTTATATATATATTAAAGAAGAAAGCATTGGATTGGGAATAACATTTAGACTGTTTCTAAATAATGGTTTAAATAGTTGAAAACATTTAATTTCTTAAATTTGGGCTCATTTTAGATTTATCTGAATTGGGCTTTTTCTTTTGAAGAATTATGACTGAAGTAAAGTTAGTAGAAGCGCCTCCGGGTCTTGAGGGATCAGGTTTTTTTGCTACATCCATGGATAAGGTGGTTGGATTGGCCAGATCGCATTCATTATGGCCATTGCCTTTTGCGACTTCATGTTGTGGTATTGAATTTATGGCAACCATGGGTTCGCATTATGATTTTGCCCGTTTTGGATCTGAGAGGCCTAGTTTTTCGCCTCGGCAGGCAGATCTTTTAATGGTCATGGGCACAATTGCCAAGAAAATGGGGCCAGTATTAAAGCAGGTTTATCTTCAGATGGCTGAACCCCGTTGGGTTATAGCAGTAGGTGCATGTGCAAGTAGTGGTGGAATATTTGATACTTATTCTGTCATGCAGGGTATTGACGAGATTATCCCGGTTGATGTTTATGTTCCTGGATGTCCTCCAAGGCCAGAGGCTATAATTGATGGTTTTAATAAAATACAGGAACTGGTAAAGAATGAATCCCTTAGAAGGAGAGAATCACCAGAATATAAGGAATTATTAGAAAGATACGGAATCCAGTAATGGGCAAACTCAATAATCAGCAAGTCATACAAAGTTTAACCTCAGTATTTGGAGACAGGATTTCTGTGCCTTCAGAACCTTATGGGTTATTGACATTTGAAACTTCTGCTGAAAATATCAGTGAAGTGCTACGTTTCCTCAAAGAGGATAAGGAGCTTAAATTTAATTATCTGACAGACATAACCGGTATCCATTATCCGGAGCAGGAACTTTCAATTGGAGTAATCTATCATTTACATAGTCTGATAAACAATGTGCGTGTTAGAATTAAAGTATTTATTGATGGAGATGCACCACACATCCCAACTGCTACTAAGCTGTGGGAAGGTGCAAACTGGATGGAACGTGAGACGTATGACTTTTTCGGAATTATATTTGATGGACATCCGAACCTGGTTAGAGTTTTAAATGTTGACGAAATGACGGTTTTCCCGATGCGAAGAGAGCATCCACTGGAAGATCCAAATCGTGTTGATAAAAAGGATTATTTCTTCGGAAGATGATGAATCACCCAATATTCACAGATAACGACCCTCAAAAGGAAACGTTTATATTAAATCTCGGTCCTACCCATCCAGCAACGCATGGAGTTTTTCAGAACGTTCTGGAAATGGATGGAGAGCGTATTGTAAGCGGTGTTTCAACCATAGGCTATATTCATCGGGCATTTGAAAAAATTGCTGAACATCGTCCTTTTTATCAAATTACCCCACTTACTGACCGTTTAAATTATTGCTCCTCTCCGATCAATAATATGGGATGGCATATGACCGTGGAGAAATTGCTTGGTATTGAGACCCCTAAAAGAGTTGATTATCTTCGGGTAATTGTTATGGAGCTTGCCCGTATTTCAGATCATTTAATATGTAATGGAATTTTGGGGGTTGATACGGGAGCATTTTCAGGCTTTCTCTACCTTATGGAGGAGAGAGAGCACATCTACGAAATATATGAAGAGATATGTGGTGCCCGCTTGACAACTAATATTGGTAGGATAGGTGGCTTCGAACGTGATTTTAATGATATTGCTTTTGCCAAGATCAAAAAATTCCTTGTCAAATTCCCTCCTATTCTTAAAGAATTTGAGACCTTGTTTAACAGAAATAGAATCTTTATTGAGCGTACCTCTGGTGTTGCAGCTGTTGACCCCGAAACTGCATTGAATTATAGTTGGAGTGGTCCGATTTTACGTGCTACAGGTGTTGATTACGACGTTAGAGTGAATGAACCTTATTCTTCTTATCAGGATTTTGATTTTGAGATTCCGGTCGGCACAACTGGCGATGTTTACGATCGTTTTATTGTGCGTAATGAGGAAATGTGGCAGAGTCTAAGAATTATAGAGCAGGCTCTGCAAAAGATCGAAAAGGAACCTAAAGGTGTTTTCCATGCAGATGTTCCTGAATTTTATCTCCCACCGAAAGAAGAGGTTTACAACAGTATGGAAGCTTTGATTTACCATTTTAAAATAGTTATGGGAGAGATCGATACTCCTAAAACTGAGGTATATCATGCAGTTGAGGGTGGAAATGGAGAACTTGGTTTTTACCTCGTTAATGACGGAGGACGTTCTCCTTACCGTTTGCATTTCAGAAGACCAAGTTTTATTAACTACCAGATGTATGCTCCGATGAGTGCCGGAATGTTATTATCCGATGCCATTATCAATATGAGTAGCTTGAACGTAATTGCAGGAGAATTAGATGCTTAGTGTAACTGAACATAAGGAAATTGAAATTTCATCAGAACTGATTAAAAAGTTTGATGAGATTGTAACCCGATATCCCCAAGGAAAACAAAAATCGGCATTATTGCCTGTGCTTCATTTGGTTCAGGCAGAATACGGCTGGGTTAGTCCTGAGGCAATGGATAAAGTAGCAACCTATCTTCAGATAAAACCAATTGAGGTTTATGAAGTTGCTACTTTTTATACTATGTTTTTCCTCCGTCCCCAGGGAAAATTTGTTTTGGAAGTTTGCCGCACAGGACCATGTTGTCTGGTTGGTGCAGAAAAGATTATGACCCATATTGAAAAAACTCTGGGAGTTAAGGAAGGTGAAGTAACTCCAGATGGAAAGTTTAGTTGGAGAGGGGTAGAATGTTTGGCTGCCTGTGGTATGGCTCCGGTCTTGCAGATTGGTCCTGAATACACCTTTTATGAGCATTTAACAGAAGAGAGTGTAGACAAATTGATTGAAAGTTTAAAGAATAAGATATGATAAATGAGATGTAAGAAATGAGATATGAGACTAAGTATTTTCTCACACCTGCTGATCAGCTAGTCTCTCATCTTCTATCTAACATCTCCTATCTGGATTTAACATGGCGCGCAAGTTATTATTAGAGAATATCAATGTACCAGGGATTCACACTTTTGATGTTTATCGTCAGAATGGCGGATACCGTTCGGTAGAAAAAGCCTTAAAGACTATGTCTCCTGACGCGGTAGTTGAAGAAGTGAAAACTTCTGGACTGCGCGGGCGTGGTGGTGCCGGTTTCCCTACTGGCATGAAGTGGAGCTTTTTGGCTAAACCTGAAGGCATTGAACGCTACCTTGTGTGTAATGCTGATGAGTCTGAGCCAGGAACTTTTAAAGACCGTTATCTGATGACTCATATTCCTCATCTTTTGGTTGAGGGAATGATTGTTTCAAGTTTTGCTTTAGAGGCTAAAACATCTTATATCTATGTTCGTGGCGAAATGATGCCACAAATCAGAATTCTTGAGCGAGCAATTGCAGAAGCAAAGAATGCCGGTTTTCTTGGTAAAAATATTTTGGGCTCAGGTTATGATCTTGAGTTATATGTTCAGCCTGGTGGTGGGGCATACATTTGTGGTGAAGAAACTGCGTTGATTGAATCATTAGAAGGCAAGCGAGGCAATCCACGTATCAAACCTCCTTTTCCTGCAATCTCAGGCGTGTGGGCTTGTCCAACAGTTGTTAATAACGTTGAGACAATAGCTGCTGTAGTGCCTATTATTAATGATAGTGGTGAAGAATATGCCAAGATCGGAAATGGAAGAAGTACTGGAACAAAGCTGATTTCTGCTTCCGGAAACCTCAAAAAGCCTGGAGTTTATGAAATTGAATTAGGAGTTCCTGTTGAGGAGTTTATTTATTCTGACAAATATTGTGGAGGTATTGCCAATGGGAAAAGATTGAAGGCAGTTGTAGCAGGAGGTTCTTCTGTACCAATTTTGCCGGCTAATCTGATTCTGAATACAATTAATGGTCAACCTCGTTTGATGAGTTACGAATCTCTTTCTGATGGGGGATTTCAAAGTGGGACAATGTTAGGCTCGGGCGGTTTTATAGCCTTTGATGAAGACCAGTGTATTGTGAGAAATACATGGAATTTTTCGCGTTTCTATCATCATGAAAGTTGCGGACAGTGTTCACCTTGTCGTGAAGGAACCGGCTGGATGGAAAAAGTCCTTCATCGCTTGGAATATGGTCATGGAAAAATGAGTGATATTGATTTACTGGTAGACGTATCCAAAAAAATTGAGGGAAATACAATTTGTCCTTTAGGAGATGCAGCAGCCTGGCCTGTAGCAAGTGCAATCCGTCATTTCCGTGATGAATTTGAATGGCATGTTACCAATCCAAAAGAAGCAGTGGAACGGAATTATGGTCTGGCGAAGTATGCAGATCCTTTGCCAAAATTAGAAGAGGTGAGTTGAAATTAATTAGAGTGCCATACTGAGCACATGGAGGATCTTCATTAATTACGATAAGGTCCTTCGTTATACTGAGGATGATAAATAATAGAATATAATCTTTAACAATGAGCGATAAAGTTAAAGTTACAATAGATGGGATAACGGTTGAAGTAGAGCCGGGTACAAGTATTCTCAATGCTGCACGTCAGATTGGAGGAGATATTGTCCCTCCTGCTATGTGTTATTATTCAAAACTGGAAGGTAGTGGTGGAAAATGCCGGACTTGTTTGGTTAAAGTAAGCAAAGGTTCTGAAAAGGATCCGCGGCCAATGCCGAAGCTGGTTGCGTCATGCCGTACAGGGGTAATGGATGGAATGGAGGTACAAAATATCACTTCTCCTGAAGTAATTGAAGCAAGAAAAGGCGTGGTTGAGATTTTACTGATTAATCATCCATTAGATTGTCCGATATGTGATCAGGCCGGAGAATGCCATTTACAGGATCTTTCATTTGAGCATGGTGTAGGTAATTCGAGGTATGAATTTGATCGCCGTACTTTTGATAAAATAGATATTGGAGATAAAATACAATTGCACATGACCCGTTGTATTTTATGTTACAGATGTGTTTATGTAGCAAATCAGATTACCGATAACCGTTTGCATGGTATTTTGGGTAGAGGTGATGCTTCAGAAATATCAACCTATATTGAAAAAGCTATTGATAACGATTTTTCAGGTAATGTCATAGATGTTTGTCCTGTTGGAGCTTTAACCGATAAAACATTTAGATTCAAAAATCGGGTTTGGTTTACAAAGCCAGTCGATGCCCATCGTGATTGTCCTACTTGTAAGGGAAAGGTTACGCTTTGGTATAAAGGAGATGAGGTTTTAAGAGTTACAGGTCGTAAAGATCAATTTGGGGAAGTAGAGGATTTTATTTGTAATACTTGCCGTTTTGAGACGAAAAGCACCAGTAGTTGGGTTATAGAGGGCCCGCGTCATATTGCGCAAACCTCTGTAATATCAGCCAATCATTATGAATTTGTTCCTCTACCAGTAATTAAAGAGAATCAGGTTTTGATTGAAGCAAATAAAGTTGAATTTGAACGAGCAACAAAGATCTGATGGAACTAGCATTTATAATAGAGAAATTCGCTTTAATTCTGGTCATATTTGTGATTAGCCTTACTGTTGCTGCCTATTCAACCCTTGCAGAAAGAAAGATTGCAGGCTTCCTTCAGGATAGAGTAGGTCCGAACAGGGCCGGACCCGGAGGAATGTTTCAGCCCCTTGCTGACGGATTAAAGATGTTTTTTAAGGAAGAAATTATTCCAACAGAATCAAGTAAAATACTTTTTATTCTTGGACCATCGCTGGCTTTATTTACAGCATTTCTCGGTAGTGCGGTAATTCCATGGGGTCAGGATATAGAGATTGCAGGACGTCTGGTTAGCTTGCAGATTACCGATATCAATGTTGGAATGCTCTATATCTTTGGAGTAGTTTCTCTTGGTGTATATGGAATAATGATTGGCGGATGGGCATCGAACAATAAATTCTCCCTGATGGGTGCGGTGAGGGCTGCTTCCCAAAGTATCAGTTATGAAATTCCGATGGGTTTATCAATTATTGCGTTGCTTATGGCTACCAATACATTGAGTATGAAAGAAATAGCTGAACAACAGCATGGTATTAACTGGAATGTTTTTTACCAGCCTATCGGATTTATTATTTTCCTTATATGTTCCTTTGCAGAAACCAATCGTACTCCTTTCGATTTACCGGAATGTGAGACGGAACTTGTTGGTGGTTATCATACAGAATATTCAGGTTTTAAGATGGGCGCATTCATGTTCGCAGAATATCTTAATATGTTTCTGGCTTCGGCAGTAATGTCCACTTTGTATTTTGGTGGTTATAACTATCCTGGAATGGATTGGGTAAATGAAATTACCGGCTCTGTAATCGGCCCTTTGATTGGCATGGCTGTTCTTCTATTAAAGATATTTGCTTTCATTTTCTTGTTTATGTGGGTAAGATGGACAGTACCACGGTTCAGATATGATCAGTTGATGGATCTTGGATGGAAGATTTTAATTCCATTGGCGATAGCCAACATAGTAATTACCGGTATTGTAATTACAATTATTGACAAACTGTAATCGGTCTGTAAACGACTGATTAATTATAAATAAAAACCCTTTTAGGAGGATTTAGGGTCTATGGAACCATTAAGTAACAGAAAAAAAGTTTTAGAACAGAAACCAATGAATTTCTGGGAGCGATTATATCTTCCGGCAATTTTTCAGGGGATGGGAATAACTTTCAGACACATGTTCAAAAAAAAGGAGACTATTTTTTATCCTGAGGTTGAGCGCGAATTTTCTGAGAACTGGAGAGGTATGCATTCACTTAAAAGGGACGAAGAAGGTCGCGAGCGCTGTACTGCGTGTGGTCTTTGCGCACTTTCCTGTCCTGCAGAAGCGATTACAATGATTGCTGCTGAACGTCAGAAAGGTGAAGAACAGTTATATCGGGAAGAGAAATATGCGGCAGTTTATGAGATCAATATGCTTCGCTGTATTTTCTGCGGATTGTGTGAAGAAGCATGTCCGAAAGAAGCGATTTATCTGGATGGCCCTATCGTTCCGGCAGATTACCTGAGAAAAGATTTTATCTATGGTAAAGATAAACTGGTTGAAGAGCCAATGAAGCTTCAGCAGAACTAATTTTTTGTAATTGAGGCAGCCGGATCCTTCAAATATTTCGGCAGAAATTATACCTTTGCCCAAATTCGGAGCAAAGATTAAATTACCGTATTAATGAGTATATCTCTTTTTTATTTTGTTGCTTTTTTAACGATATTCTTCGCCCTTTTGGTGATATTTTCGAAGAATCCGGTGCATAGCGTGCTTTATCTCATTGTCACATTTTTTACGTTTACCGTGCACTATATTATGCTGAATGCACAATTCCTTGCAATTGTGAATTTCATAGTATACATGGGTGCCATAATGGTACTCTTTCTCTTTGTACTCATGCTGCTGAACCTAAATGAGGGCTCTATAGGTTCGAAGTCTAATCTTTTAAAAATGGTTGGCGTGGTTGCAGGTATGTGTCTTGTTATAACATTAATAGGTTCATTGAAGGCATTGAATAACTCTGATTCTTTGGTCCTTCAAACACAGGATCTCGGATTAGTAAAAAATCTTGGAAAGGTCTTATTTAGTAAATTCCTTTTACCATTTGAGATATCGTCGATTCTCTTGCTGTCCGCCATGGTTGGAGCTGTTCTATTAGCTAAAAAAGATATAAAACAGGTATAGATCATGGAAAATGTAACACAGGCAATTCAAGGTGTACCTTTAAATCACTATATTTTACTAAGCACAATTATTTTTGCTATAGGAGTAATTGGTGTACTGATTCGCAGAAATGCAATCGTAATATTCATGTCAGTTGAATTGATGCTTAATGCCGTGAATCTTTTGCTCACTGCATTCTCTGTCCATCATAACGATCCTTCAGGTCAGGTATTTGTTTTTTTTATTATGGCATTAGCAGCTGCTGAAGTGGCAATTGGTCTGGCCATCATTGTGATGGTTTACAGAAACACCAACTCAACGGATGTTAATATTTTGAACAAGCTTAAGTGGTGATCCTTTCCTGACACTCAGCCTGCCCGAAGGCAGACAGAGATGACAGGGTGTACAATATGATAATTAGAATATAAGAATGATAAATTTAGTCTGGTTAGTTCCTTTATTTCCACTTTTAGGTTTCCTCATCAACGGATTAGGCCGTAATACCCTATCTAAAGCTGTTGTTGGTATTGTAGGTTGCCTTACTGTATTCGCTTCTTTTGCGATTAGTTTGGGAATATTCTTTGAACTGGATTCGGCAGAAACAAAGTCATTCGTTATTCCGATTTTTGATTGGATAAGTGCTGGAAATGTAAAAATTCCTTTTTCTTTTCTAGTAGACCCTCTAAGTACATTAATGTTGTTAATTATTACTGGGATCGGATTTCTCATCCATCTATATTCGACAGGTTATATGCACGATGATGCGGGCTTTGCTAAGTTCTTTTCTTATCTGAATCTGTTCATATTTTTCATGCTGCTTTTAGTGCTCGGCTCTAATTATGTCATCATGTTTATCGGATGGGAAGGTGTAGGTTTATGCTCCTATTTGCTTATCGGATTCTGGTTTACTAACCCATCTTATGCAAGTGCAGCAAAAAAGGCATTTGTCATGAATAGAATAGGAGATCTTGGATTTCTAATAGCTGTTTTCCTGATCTTCACAACATTCAATAGCGTAGAATTCGCCAGTGTTTTTCCTCAGGCTGCGAATATGGCTTCTGGTGATTCAATTCTGATATTGATAACGGCTTTATTATTTGTGGGAGCTATAGGGAAGTCAGCGCAAATACCACTCTTTACCTGGTTACCAGATGCAATGGCCGGACCAACTCCTGTATCGGCCCTGATTCATGCCGCAACGATGGTTACTGCAGGTATTTACATGATTGCCCGCTCTAATATTTTATTTACACTAGCACCAGCGACTCTTGGTGTGATTGCTATAATTGGACTTGCAACACTCTTCCTTGCAGCAGCCATTGCTGTAACTCAGACTGATATTAAAAAAGTATTAGCCTATTCAACGGTTTCACAATTAGGTTATATGTTTCTTGGCTTGGGAGTTGGAGCATATACCGGTGCATTCTTTCATGTAATTACCCATGCCTTTTTTAAAGCCTTACTTTTCCTCGGTGCAGGTTCTGTTATTCATGCAATGAGTAATGAACAGGATATGCGGAATATGGGCGGACTTAAAAAGAAATTGCCGGTTACTTATCTTACAATGATGATCGGAACAATTGCCATTGCCGGTCTTCCTCCTTTTTCAGGATTCTTTTCGAAGGATGAGATACTTGCTCACGTTTATGAAAACAATAAAGTATTCTGGGTAATAGCTGTTATTGGCGCAATGTTCACTGCTTTTTATATGTTCAGAATGATGTATCTGACATTTAATGGGAAGTTCCGTGGAACTACTGAACAGGAACATCATTTACATGAGTCACCTGCATCCATGACAATACCATTGATTATTCTGGCAGTTCTTTCAGCAGTCGGAGGCTTGATAGGAATTCCTGAGGTATTTGGAGGTGCTCATTGGTTGTCTGGATTTCTAGCTCCTGTTTTTGAAGTTTCAGCTTCCAAATCTGGCCACCTGACTTTAGATCATGCAACAGAATATATTCTCATGGCAGTTTCTGTTGGAGTTGCAATTATTGCGATGCTTTATGCCTATAACCGTTATGTGAAACAAGCTCACATCCCTGCAGATGAAATTACCGGACGCAGAGGATTGGCAAATTTGTCATATAATAAGTTTTTTATAGATGAGATTTATGATACCCTGATTACCCGTCCGCTAAATTCCTTATCAGCTTTCTTATACAGAACAGTTGATAAAGCGGGAATTGATGGTGTGATAAATGGTTTTGGTAAAGGTGCTCTTGAAGCAAGTAAAACTTTCAGGTTACTTCAATCTGGTATGGTTGGCTTTTACATCTTTATGATGGTCGCCGGAATCATAGCCTTACTAGTTTATAGTATGTATAAAATTTAATATTAAGGAGTAGAACGATTTAAATGGAAATCTTACTGTTACAAATTTTTATTCCGCTTATTGCTGCGTTGATTATCATCCTCTCTGGTAAATCCATTGTGAAGGGACTTGCAGGTGGCTTCTCTTTAGTATCATTAGTTTCCACTGTTTATTTGTTG
>CAZGWG010000084.1:0-14605 GCA_964529165.1 uncultured Sphingobacterium sp. | reverse complement strand
GTAGTACGACTGTTTTTGGTGCAGTTTGTCTAGGTTCGAATCCTGGTCGGGCAACCAATAAATTTCGAGTTTCGGAATTGCACATTTCAAAGTTCGCCAAGCGATCAATATAGTATAGACATTGTGTTTTTATTGAGTTTAAAACCGAAATTATAATTTCGAAATCCGAAACAAAAATGCCCGTAACATTTAACACCATCAAATTATTTGCCGGCTCAGGTACTACAGATTTGGCTAAAAAAATAGCTGAGAGCTATGGTAAGGAACTGGGAGATATGACTTTGTCCAGATTTAGTGATGGTGAATTTCAGCCGCATTATAATGAATCTGTCAGAGGTTGTGATGTATTTCTTATTCAATCTACCAACCAACCCAATGATAATCTTGTCGAGCTTCTGTTAATGATTGATGCTGCAAAAAGAGCTTCTGCACATTATATTACTGTGGTAGTACCTTATTTTGGTTTAGCCAGACAAGATCGGAAAGATAAACCAAGGGTGGCAATCGGAGCCAAGTTAATAGCTAACCTGCTCACCGCTGCCGGTGCTCATCGGATTATGACTATGGATTTGCATGCAGCACAAATACAAGGTTTTTTCGATATTCCCGTTGATCATCTGGATGCATCGGTAATATTTGTACCGCATATAAAAAGTCTTGAATTGCCTCACCTGACAATTGCCTCACCAGATATGGGTGGATCTTACAGGGCGAGGACATTCGCCAAGTATTTTAATGCAGAAGTAGTAATCTGCGACAAGCAAAGGAAGAGGGCAAACGAAATCGAATCCATGTCAATTATCGGTGATGTTACAGGAAGAGATGTGGTTCTGATTGATGATATTTGTGATACTGCCAGAACACTTGCGAAAGCTGCAGAACTGATAATGGAAAAAGGTGCCAACAGTGTTAGAGCGGTTTGTACCCATCCCGTATTATCCGGTGATGCATACCGTACTGTTGAGAATTCTGCTCTGACTGAGTTGATTGTGACCGATACTATTGCCTCAACCAAATCGAGTCCTAAAATAAAAGTGCTTTCAACAGCAGATCTTTTCAGCCGTGCTATTGCAAATGTGAATGAGCATGCTTCAATAAGTGAATTATTTAAGATAGATTAAGAATCGGGATTTAAGTGTCAGGATTCTATATAGAAAATATTAGATTGTCAGGCTTTCTGACAATTAAATACAAACAATAACAAATAAATAATTATGAAATCAATTGCTATTAGCGGTTCTCCAAGAGAGAACGTAGGGAAAAGAGACGCTAAAGAGCTGCGTTACGAAGGCAAAGTGCCTGCGGTTCTTTATGGTGGAAAAACTCAACTCCACTTTTCGGTGTCTGCATCTGATTTGAAAAGTCTGGTTTATACTCCGGAAGTTTCTTTCGTTGCATTGGATGTTGCAGGTGTGAAAGCACAAGCCATTATACAGGATGTACATTTTCATCCTTTAACTGATTTACCATTACATGTTGACTTTTTAGAATTAGATGAAAAGAAACCTGTAGTTATGCTTATCCCGGTAAAATTGACCGGAACTTCACCAGGTGTTAAGATCGGGGGTAAATTAGTTCAGAAATTACGTAAACTGCGTGTGAAAGCTTTACCTAAAGATATGCCTCAGTATGTAGAAGTTAGTATTTCTCAATTAGAGGTTGGTAAGTCTGTGGGTGTTGGTTCTTTGAAATTCGATAATTTCAAAATTACGAACAATCCCGAAGATACTATCGTATCCGTAACAATGTCACGTGCTCTTAAGCAGGCAGAGAATGAGGCCAAGAAATAATTAGGTCTTTTCAAATAATAGATACAAGCAGTGCCGATAAACCCGGCACTGCTTTTTTTTGTTAGTATATATCTTTTTTAAAAGCTTTCTGGCATATTTGTAGTCCGCATGAAATATTTGATCATAGGTTTAGGAAATATAGGACCTGAATATGCAGATACCAGGCATAATATAGGGTTTATGGTGGCTGATGAACTTGCTAAGCAGTCTCATTCATCTTTTTTTAATATGCGCCTTGCATATTATACCGAGTTTACATTTAAAAGCCGTAAAATATTCGTAATTAAACCTACTACTTATATGAATTTGAGTGGTAAAGCTGTTAATTACTGGATGCAGGAATTACATATCCCAGCAGAGAATATTCTGGTTGTTGTTGACGACCTTGCATTACCTTTTGGAACAATACGCCTAAAACCAAAGGGAAGTGCGGCTGGCCATAATGGTTTGAAAAGTATTGAGGGGGTATTGGGTGGGACTGATTATGCAAGGCTGCGATTTGGTATAGGAGATAATTTCCCTAAAGGCAGACAGGTTGATTATGTTTTAAGTGGTTTTGATCCTGATGAGCAGAAAG
The DNA here is from genome assembly GCA_964529165.1 of uncultured Sphingobacterium sp. Classification (GTDB taxonomy): domain Bacteria; phylum Bacteroidota; class Bacteroidia; order Sphingobacteriales; family Sphingobacteriaceae; genus Daejeonella. Next base: position 12,238 of record CAZGWG010000084.1, on the reverse strand, counting down.
AATTGCCGGCATTAATCGATCGCTCGGTAGAATTTATAAATAGTTTTGTAACGGTAGGTGCCGAATTGACCATGACCCGTTTAAATAAATAAGAGTACTTAATAGCAGTGTGTTTTCTTAATTACAACAAATTATTTTTTTATGAAGATTTACGGAATACCTAATTGCAACACAGTAAAAAAGACACTCGACTGGTTTAAGCTTCATAAGATTGATTATGAATTTCATGATTTTAAAAAGCTAGGTGTTGATAAGAATAAACTTGAGGAATGGTCAGAACATTTGGGTTGGGAAGTACTTTTAAATAAACGAGGAACTACATGGAAAATGCTTTCACCTGAAATTCAGAATAGTATAACTACTAAGGATTCTGCTTTTGAACTGATGCAGGAAAAGGTTAGTGTCATCAAGCGTCCGGTTATTGAAACGGGTTCAGATTCCGTTTTATTAGGGTTTGATGAGGAGAAGTTGGTGGACTTATTAATAAAAAAATAAAAGAAGTGTTAAATGAATAAGTTTAAGATTTTTATCTGTGTAATTGCCTTGTTCTGTTTTATAGACCAGGCATATACGCAACAGGGTATAGTAGGCGGTAATTATAATTATCATGATACTTTCGGGCCAGTATTTTATACTAAAAATGGTAATGAATTCAGGTCGGCTGGCGGGCAACCCGGACCAAAGTACTGGCAAAACAGGGCCGATTATAAATTGACAGTCAGGTTAAATGAGCAGACCAATGAGATTTCAGGAACGGCGATTTTAACATATACCAATAATAGTCCTGATAAGCTTCCTTTTATATGGATGCAGTTAGATCAGAATCTGTTTAAGGAGGATTCACGAGGACATGCTATCATTCCTCCCACAGGAAGCCGGAGTGGGGCACACGGACAGGAATTTGATGGTGGATATAAAATAAAGTCCGTGAAAATCCTTTCGGTTGATAAGGGGAAAACAATTGAGAAGAATGCCGAACATTTTATAGAAGATACAAGAATGCAGGTTTATCTTCCAAATGAGATTTCATCAGGAGGTGGACAGCTTCGACTTAAGATTGAGTATTCATTCATCTCTCCTGATTATGGTTCAGATCGAATGGGTATTTTAAATTCCGTTAACGGAAAGATTTATTCAGTTGCACAATGGTATCCAAGAATGTGTGTTTATGACGATGTATCAGGATGGAATACTATTCCATACCTTGGTCCAAGTGAGTTTTATCTTGAGTACGGAGATTTTGATATTAGTATAACGGTCCCGGCAAGTCATATTGTGGTTGGATCAGGTGAACTTGTAAATCCACAGGATGTTTACACTCCCGAGCAACAGCAAAGATGGAAAGCTGCAGCACAGAGTGATAAAACAGTGATGATCAGATCTGCGGCTGAAGTAACTAATCCAGATTCCCGTCCCAAAGGAAAACCTGAGCTGACCTGGAATTTTAAATTGAAGAATGCACGTGATGCAGCATGGGCTTCATCTGCTGCATTTATTATTGATGCGGCCCGTATGAATCTTCCAAGTGGTAAAAAAGCAATGGCAATATCGGCATACCCTGTTGAAAGTGAAGGGAATGATGCCTGGGGTCGTTCAACAGAGTATACGAAGGCATCAAATGAGTTTAATTCGAAGAAATGGCTTGAATTCCCTTATCCTGCCGCGACAAATGTTGCTTCTATTGCCGGAGGTATGGAGTATCCCGGTATTGTATTCTGCAGTGCAAAATCAAAAGCCGGAGATCTTTGGGGAGTTACTGACCATGAATTTGGCCATACCTGGTTTCCGATGATTGTTGGATCCAATGAAAGACTACATGCCTGGATGGATGAAGGTTTCAATACCTTCATTAATTTTCTGGCATCAGCAGATTTTAATAATGGAGAGTACAGGCAGGCTAAAATAGATATGCACGCACTTGGAAAAGTGTTGACAAACCCGGGTTTTGAGCCTGTAATGAGTAGTCCCGATAATATGAAGGAAAACAGCATCGGTATACTTGCCTACTATAAGCCTGCTATTGCACTTAACATTTTACGTGAGCAAATATTGGGTGAAGAGCGTTTCGACAGAGCTTTTAAAACTTATATTGAGCGTTGGGCATATAAACATCCCACTCCTGATGATTTCTTTCGGACCATAGAAAATGTATCAGGTGAAAATCTGAACTGGTTCTGGAGAGCATGGATTTTAAACAACTGGAAGCTTGATCAGGGAATAGCGGATCTGAAATATGTAAATAATGATTTTAAGCAAGGAGCTTTGATTACTATTGAGAATCTGGAGAAGATGGCAATGCCAGTGATTCTTGAGATTAAAACCCGGAGTGGAAAGGTAAACAGGTTAAAGCTTCCAGTTGAGGTTTGGGAACGTAATAACCGGTTTACTTTCAATTATCCTTCATCAGAGGAGATTATTTCCATTGTGTCTGATCCTGATAAAGTTTTTCCTGATTCTAATCCGGCAAATAATACGTGGCCTGCTACAAATTAAGGTATAAATAACGATCCTGCCTCTAATTGAAAGCAGAGGCAGGATCGTTATTAAAATATATTAATCAGTCTTCTGGCTGTTCGCTGAATTTTTCTTGATTTTTTACGGCGGTCAGAATCCTTTTCTGCTTTTCTGTATACTCGGGCAGTTTTACGCACAATTTTCTTTAATTTCTTCTTGGTTAGTTTTGTGCCTTTTGTGTTGTGTTTGCTATTAAGCAATAACTGGATCAATTCTTTCGCATTTCTTGAACTGATTTTCTCGGCTTTTGCTTCTGGTACTAAAGCACTGAAAAGCAAAATAAAAACGATAGATAAGAGGAGCTTTTTCATAAATGATTTTTTAAAGACATTTGTTTACCTGGTCTCAGGTGCGATCCCTAAATCCTTTAAACATATGACGCTCCGTCCGAAGGTTTAGTTGCATGAGAATCACGAATTTCCTGAATAAGAGAAATGAAATAGCTAAGCACTAGGTAAATTGCTCAGCTTTAATGAAGGTCAGATGATTTAGAACAGCCCGTATTTCACCGTAAGAAACATCATCACCCATTGCATTTTTCGTATCCAATGTGCTTGAACCGGGGTTTTGTGTTAAATAAACCATGATTTTTGCAACTTTAATTTTCGGAACGATATCGAATACTGAGATTTCACCACTTTGAATGTAATGGGCAAGATGACCTTCTATTGTGCCCATGGTTAAAGCCCGCTCCTGTGCAATTTCAGTGATTGATTTCCCTTGTTTAAACAAATCAAAGCTTACCTGTTTGGTATCTGATTTTATTTTCTTCTCTTTTATTGGCAATTCCTGTACTTCACGTTCTATACCACGTTCCAAACAATAGGAATTGATAATTTCCAGCAGATCTGAACCATATTGTTTAACCCTTGTTTTCCCTAATCCTTTGATATTTTCTAATTCCGCAGGATTGGAGGGGAGAAAGCGAAGTAGTTCCAGAATGGATTTTTGTGCCAGTACGAGGTATAGTGGTACTCCCCATTCTTTCGCCAGTTCATCTCTCCAGACTTTTATAGCCTGATACAATTCAGGATGAAGTACGTTGTCTGATGAATAGGATGAAGTTTGTGAAGGACTTTTCGCCGGTTTATAATCAATTTCAGTATCAGACTTAGTCCTTAGGTAACTTGTTGTACTGAAGTTAGCCGCACTGGCTTTCAAAAGTGCAGTTTTAACAGCAATTTCTTTGTGAAAATCATCTAAAATACTGTGAATACTTTGTCCTATAGCCTTATTGTCAGTGTCTGTATTTAGTTTTCTCAAAGGTTCATAAAATACAGAACTTATTTTTTCATTGAAATAAGCTGATGCTTTTTTTACCCGGTTCTGAAGTTCCGGGTTATTTTCAGGAAGAATATTCTCTGAAAAGTAGGTCGCGAGTTGCTTTTTGAAATTTTCGGCAACTTCATAAATATCTTTCTCTGCATCAGTTCTAATTTGGCTAAGGACTTCGGTCATACCCGGATCCAGAATCGTGTGATGATCTTCGCTTAGTTTTTTTAAATGAAAGTAACGCGTTTTTAGCCCGTTAAAATTAAATAACTCATAGATAAGGGATTGCTGAAAGGCGATTCGGGAAGCCATTAACTGTTGTTCACCGGGCTCATTATCTTTGGCACTGCGGGTGTATTCAGATACAGTTCCGTCTGTTTTAACACTATTGAAAGTGATAGGAGATCTAAGCACCATGCCTTCAAAGCTTTTGCAACGGCTCAGAGCTACGTAAACTTGTCCATGAGCAAATGCCAGATTTGCATCGATTACTGCTTTTTCAAAGGTTAATCCCTGACTTTTGTGTATGGTAATTGCCCAGGCAAGTTTTAACGGGAATTGTATAAATGTCCCGATAACCTTTTCTTTCAGTTCCTTTGTTTGATTGTCCAGTTCATATTTGATATTGGTCCATTCCAGTGGATGAACTACAATTTCGGAAAGATCACCCGGACATTTTACAAGAATCTCATCATCAGATATAGTTGTAACTATGCCAATTTTACCATTAAAGAAAAGACGATCGCGTGAAGGGTCATTTTTAACAAACATCACCTGAGCACCTTTCTTCAATTCAAGTTCAGCAACAGTGGGGTAGGAATATTCCGGAAAATCATCCTGAATGATTGCATTGAACCTATGAATCGGGGTGTTTAGTTCTTTCAGTTTATTTTCATTGATTTCCTGTGCAGATTTATTATGGGTGGTCAGGGTAATATATCCTTCTTCATCACCGGGATTGAAATCAGGAACATAACGCTGGTTTAGCTTTTTCAAAACATTTTCATCGATCTGATTCTGTCTTACACTGTTTAAAAGATCAATGAAATTGGAATCTACCTGTCTGTAAATATGTTTTAATTCGATGCTGATGGGCTGGGTAATTTCCAGGGCTTTACTGCTGAAGAAAAACAAGTTTGTGTAGTAATTTTTCAGGATATTCCAGTCTTCATCTTTAACAACAGGTGAAAGCTGGTGCAAGTCTCCGATCATCAGGAGCTGTACACCCCCAAATGGCTTTTTATGATCCTTAAAACGTCTCAGTACCTCATCAATATGATCAAGTGTATCTGCGCGAACCATACTGATTTCGTCGATAACCAGAAGATCAAGACTCTTAATCAGGTTGATTTTTTCTTTGTTAAAACGCTTATGCTCAGGTTTTGCGGTATTCCCCGGAATATAGGGGCCAAATGGTAGTTGAAAAAAAGAATTTATAGTTACCCCTCCCGCATTAATTGCAGCAACCCCTGTTGGTGCTACAACAGCCATACGTTTTAAAGAGATTTTTTTGAGTTGATGAAGGAATGTGGTTTTACCGGTACCTGCCTTTCCTGTCAGAAATATATTTTTGTCAGTATACTGTACAAAATCAAAAGCGAGGTCCAGTTGAGGATTCTGTTGCATTGAAGGAATTAAAGCATGTTTGGGTTTCATGGCAAGGTAAAAATTTTAATCCTATAACAGAATTACTAATCATGCTTAATATGGCCATTTAGTACTTTCAGGCAAGCATGAGAAGGCAATTTTATTGAGAAGTTTTTGGGAATTAGAGGATTATGCCTCAAGTTTCCTCCTGGATTAATATTAATTTCTTTTAGAGATCTGAAAATTGGAAGCCGGGCAATACAAAATAATAAACAGACCACCATTCATATTCAAGAGTGAAATATAATTTGAATGGACCTTCCAACTGTATTTTATCATGATTTTCGGTGAATGCCGTGCATTGCATTATCCCTTCCGCATAAGCCATTCCAACATCTTCCTGAAGTTCAAAATTTATATCTGCTATTTGATAGTTGCCATTTTTGAACTGAGGATAGGAATCAAAATAAATGTTGATCTTATCCATAATTTTATCCTTGTCCCATATTCTACCATCAGGTAAAATGAAATTATCTGCCAGACTGAACAAGATAGTCTCAATTTGCTGTCTGAACCAGGAGGAAAGAAACTTTTCTGTCTTTTGCTTAATATCCAATGCATGATTTGGATGGAATTCCTCGTAGATAAAATGCATTATCATACCGGGCAATTGCACATTCATTACTTCCTCTCCGAATAATTCTTCTGTAATAAATTTATATTTAGTTCTGTTGTCGTAAGTGCCTAAAAAGTCGAGTGCAATTTGTTTCTGATTGATTGTAGCAGTTAGTTTATTTAAAGCTATTTCAAGGGAAAGATCATCAAGCCTGGCTTCCGGGATGAATTCAGGTTGCCCAATAAGATCATATATTCTGATCTCTTCAGCATTAGCTAAACTAGTCTCGTAGTCAAGCATTTTTCTAAGAAAGATATTTTCAATTAATGGAGGAGTGTTTTCTGAGATATGAGCTTCAACACCTAACTCGGCTTTTAGTTTTAATTGTAATAGTTGATTCTCCATTCGCTTATTCTCATCAGGATCCTGACTAAGCGGTAAATTATTTTCAGACCTGTTTTTCATAGTTCATAGTTTTAAGTAAAATGATTCACCCCGTTTAAAGAGACAGTATGAAATTATGAGATTTTTTGAGCCATGGTTTATTAGTGGTAGTTAAGATTGAGTAAACGGTAGTGAATTAATCTGTATTCAGGTTTTACTTCTTAACGGAGCTGCAAACCTCTCCATAAAGGCTAAATCGATTCCCATAATTGATAAATTATAATACTGAACCATTGAATTTCCTGTGTACCGGTACAGCACAAACGTGGGAAGAAGTCAGGAGCAGTCCAAAACCTGACCGATTTTGACCGAAATTGACCGAAAAACCGGTCAAAATTTGACAAAAGCGGGTACCAACATTGTGTTTTGTTCGTACCTTCTTCGTACGTTGTTCGTATAACACCCCCTCCAGACCACCGCCAGGGCACTCTTATACGAAGCAGGTACGAACTTGGTACGATGTTGGTACGAACTTGGTACGAAGAAGGTAGCACCTTGAAATAGCGATGTCTCGTCCTGGTTTTTCCCAGTGTCCGCTTAATCCATTCAAAGTCTGATATCAGATATAATTGAAGTACAAACATCATTACTCAAAAAAGGGCTTACTAATATTTTACTCATAAACGCTCATTATACACTCATAGACGCAGTTTTAAGATATTGTGAGGTATGAGAGAATGGAAGGAGGAACGTGGAAACCTATGGAAATCGATCCGATTGCCTTTGGGTTAATTTTCAACACTAAATTCTTCTCTGCTGCCCAAAGCTGATACTTCATACTTACTGGTGCCCGGTAAATTTTCTGCGCTTCGATCCTGAAGGTGGTCGCTGCTGATAGAAAGGCAATAGAACCCTGTTAATTGACTCCAAAGCTTCGTGGAGGGGATTCTCTGGCGTAATTCTGTAAACATTTGACCCATTCCTGGTCATTAGAAAAAATCCTGGCTTGATTGCAATTAACCGGATTGAATTAAACTCCTTATTTCATGATTTGCACCATCGGAATCAAGCCTATTGGTTTTTGAATATGGGGCTTTCTTTTTGAAATCGGACAACAATCATTCAATGAAATTCATACAAGCCTGTTTTATTCAGAACTTAATTTTAAGCGGACACTACTGCCAGGTACCTGAAAATACTCATGCTTATCGAACTCTACTTTATAAAATATACTGATACTTTGTAAACCCTTGTGGGTTTAGTAGTAGTTCAGGTTCTCCTGAGTTTGTATAGGGGATATACTTTTCAGGAAAGGAAGATTTTTAAAGAGAAATCTGAACTGAAGGAGTAATTAATAGGAAGTTGAAAGTTCTGGTGTCTCAATTAGTCGGGTAAATATTTTCTTGTATCGCTTTAATTAAAATTTCGATAAGAAGTTCATTCAGATTTTGACATGGCCTTATGAGAGGTTCTTGAAAATAATTAAAAGGTCTTCTTAATTTCGGGGTCGGTTAATATAATATAATCTCCCAGGCTTTCAAACTTATCCCACTCAGGATTAATAAAGGAGTCATCGTAAAAGCATGAAATATTAATAATTTTTAGCCTGGGTGAGTATTTTTTTAACTGGGCTAATGCACCCAGTTTTTCGTCACTATGGAATCTGCCATTAATATGAAAGATCTTTTTATGTTTATGTTTTTTAAAATAACTTGCCATAGACCAGGCCATCGTAGCATCCCATAAGTTTTGAGATTGATAGATTTTCGTTGATCCCATATGTTTTCCCATCAGATTAGAAAATTTCTCATAGTATCTGCCCGTAGCAGTATCAATTGGTAATTTGGGGAGATATACTCTTGAGCTTTTGGGGAATTGTTTCAGAATCTGTAAACCTGATTTTGTTACGGCATTCGTGTATCTGGTTGGAGTATTTGCTGCGATAACATCCAGTACATTAGATTTTGCATAGTCAACCATTGCCCGGTAATCTTTATAATTTTTCCATCCTCTTCCTTCTCCCAGGAGATTCTTTTCAGTGATTAATCCGAGTAAATATTCATCCATCACTTGTTGGACATCGGTTTGGAACATTTCAAGAGATAAAGTAATCTTTCCGGGATATGCTTCATTTAATTGTCTGAACAGTAAAACTTCCAGATTATGCCCGATTGAATCATTGTGTTCTTCACCAAAGAAAAGCACATCGGCCTGATCAGCATCTTTAACAATATCCAGAATGGAGCTCAGTTTTTTGTTCCTGACATCATATATTTTATAATGTTGCTGGTGATTTTGGGCAGAGAGAATTGCCGGAAACAATAACAGCAGGATTGTAATCAGATTTTTCACGATGTAAATGTAGTATATTATTTAGAAAAATTCTAAATAGGGTAATTTCTTATAATGAATCTATTTTAGATTTACTGTGAGTTATAAGCTTTGCAGATTTTTTATCCGGGATAGTCTTATATAGTTCAAAAGTTTCGTTCATCGTTTATATTAGCCGGATAATTGCTTAGAATATGATTACTCTGCAGAATTTCGATAATCAAATAACTGGTCCTGTTTTAAAAAGAGGAAAACAGTATTATGAAGACGGAAATGTCATGGAAATAAGTGAGACAAGTAAAGGATTCTGGAATGCAGAGGTTGAGGGTTCCGAATTTTATGAAGTTGAGGTGCGACTGCATAAGAACGATGAGGTAATAGACAGTTCATGTGATTGTCCTTATGATGGAAATATTTGTAAGCATATTATAGCCGTCCTTTACGCAATTCGTGAGGAGAAAATTATCAATATCGATGCCTTAGAAGTCGAAAATCCAATAAAATTGAGCTTTCAGGATTTGCTTGAAAAGATTACCATTAGCGAGTATAAGGAATTTATTGCGGATTATGCTTCCCGAAATAAGGATTTCAAAACAACATTCGAAATGGTCTTTGCTGACAAGGATGAAGCTTTTGATTTTGATAAAAAGTACACGGAAATTCTTAGGCGCATTGTGAGAAAGTACTCAGATCATGGTTTTGTAGGGTATCGTGAAGCTTTCGGATTATCGAAGGAGGTAAGTAAGCTTCTAGCCGATGCAGAAAATATGCTGCAGAGGGAAAATTTCGGGGATGCCTTCGGTATTTTAAACGCAGTATTAAAGGAGATGAAAGATGTTGTGATCTGTTGTGATGATTCAAGCGGAAATGTAGGAAGTATAGTCCTAGAAACGATCAGTCTTATTAGCAATACTGCAGATGCTGCCCCGCTTCCTCTGAAAGAAGAGATATTTAACTTTTTGCTGATAGAGTTAAATGATGAAATCTACTTCGATTATGGAGATTTTGGTTATGAAATGTTTGAAATTTTTGAAGTACTTGCACTTGAACTGGACAGATCCGCGGCGTTCCTGAATTATATAGATACACAGCTTATAAAGCTTGCTGGGGAATACGATACCTACCGAAAAAGTTTTTTTTCTATTTGTAAAATAGAGTTTTTAAAGTCAACTGGCAAAGAAGAGGAGGCCAGAGAATTAATTCTGCAAAACCTCGAGATTGTTGAGGTAAGACAAGGAGAGATTAATAAATTTATTAACAGTGGAGAGTATTCTAAAGCAAAAGAGCTGATTGAGGCCGGGATTGTAATTGCTGATAAAAGGGGGCATCCTGGCACAACCTCACAATGGGAAAAAGAACTGCTTCGGATCGCGTTCTTAGAAAATGATATTGAACTTATTCGTCGTTATACAAAGAGTTTCGCTTTTGACAGTGGCTTCAGCAAGAAATATTATGATCAGTGGAAAGCAACTTTTCCAACAGAAGAATGGAGCTCAATTATAGAGGATCATATTCATGATACGATTAAAAGGATAGCTGAAAATAATGAAAGTGGTAGGGGCAAATTTGGGTTTACTGTAAATTCATCAGTATTGAGCTCCGTTGCCCCTGTGTATATCGAAGAAGGTTATTGGGATAGGCTTCTAGAGCTGGTTAAAAAGGAAATAGAACTTGATGTTATTCTCAGATATCATTCATGGCTTATACAACAATATCCTGAAGATTTACTGGCGATATATCTTCCTGCAATTGAACATGCAGGAGATAAGGCCAGTGCAAGAAATCAATATAAAGACCTCGTAGCAAAGATGAAAAAGGTGATAAAAGATATGCCTCAGTTTAAAGATCAGATCCTTGCAGTAGGAGATAAATTAAAATCAAAATACCCACGTCGTCCTGCAATGGTGGATGAACTAAACAGATTAGGCTGAATTAGCAAGAAAAATAACCGTTAACTAAGTTTTTTAGGAAATAAAAATAGGTTTATTCATATTTGAAATATAAATATTGTAAAGATGGCACGTTCATATCATGATTTGGATGGGGATAAGAAGGTTTTCTCTTTCGAGGATATTGACCTGTCTCTTAATCATAGTTATGCGAACTATTTAACATGGTTATTTGATGAGCGGGTCGAGCTCATTAAAGGCAAAGTGTTTAAGATGAGTCCGGCGCCATCTCCTTTGCATCAGGAAATTTCTGTAAATATTTCTTCTGCGCTTTACAGCTATTTAAAAGATAAACCTTGTAAGGTTTATTATGCACCATTTGATGTGCGGTTCCCTCGGCATAGCAAAGCTGATAAAGACATATATACAGTTTTACAGCCTGACATTTGCGTCATTTGTGATCCCGGTAAAATCGATAGCCGGGGTTGTATTGGAGCACCTGATATTGTTATTGAAATTCTTTCGCCTGGCAATAACAGGATGGAACTTCTCAATAAGTACAGCGTTTATGAAGAATTCGGGGTTAAAGAATACTGGATTGTTAGCCCTGTAGAAAAGACCCTGCTAAAATATACTCTTGAAACTGATGGGAAATACCTGCCATCTAAACGCTTTACCTTAAGTGAAAAAGTGAATTCGGAAGTGTTGCCAGGGTTTGAATTGGACCTGGACGCGGTTTTCGAGGATTAGTAAATCAGAAAGCATTTTTACGAATTGAAGTTTGGTTTGATATAAATTGTTTTATACAGGTTATCGTAGTGCATCCCGATAGTGCTAAACAATCAAAATCATTGAATTAATGCAGAAGGCCTTAAATGTCTCTTTTAAGAAGAGAGATTTATCTTCTGACTGCCTTGCCGCCAGCATTGAGAAAGGATTGAAGCAATATGGATAGCATATTACGTTATGTGAGTTTAAATCTTTTTTTTTCTAAAAAATGATTTGGAGATAGTATTTACGCCTGAAGCGGAACAGACTTATAAGACGATATCTCCCCTGATTGTCCAAGTTGAAAGGCAATGGCTATAACAAAATAGTTTCCCAGCCGTGCAATTCCGTGGTTTCCTATGCTGTCCTTATCGATTTAAACCGGATTGCAGCGGCAGCTTTTTTACCCGAGTGTCAGGGAACTAGAGAAGGGACAAAAACCTATAGCGTAAAGTCGGACTTCCGTAAGTACGAAGCAAGAGATTGTTTTCCTAAATATTTCTAATAAAATTTTGCCAAGCTTCGATAAGTTCCTTCAGTTGCCAAGGGTGTCTGAAGGATGACATGACGCTTAAAGAGATCCTGGGTTTAATCCGAATCAGCATCCAATTAGAAAGATACGTTTCATTGACACTTGACGAGCCATAACTCGCAACCAAATATTTCTTTACCCAACCCATTGAAAATCAAAATAAACTTCCTACTTTTGCAATCCCTAAATGAAAGCTGTAATTGGCTGATGCGCAGGGAATAAATTATATAAACACTAAAAGGAAAAAATGCCTACTATCCAACAATTAGTTAGAAAAGGTAGAGTAGCTCTGGTTGACAAGAGTAAGTCACCAGCGTTGGACAGCTGTCCACAGCGAAGAGGAGT
>CAZGWG010000083.1:0-14656 GCA_964529165.1 uncultured Sphingobacterium sp. | reverse complement strand
GCATTATGGGCTAGAATGGCCAGCATTTATGCAACAAATACTGCCGGTTTTTACTTTCTTCCGGAAGTTGGAGATGAGGTAATTCTTGGCTTTCTGGATGATGATCCATCTCATCCGGTGATCTTAGGCTCCCTTTACAGCAGTAAACACGCTGCGGCTTTCTCTAATGAAGCGAAGAACAATACCAAAGCAATTACGACCAGAGCCAAAATGGAAATTAACTTTGATGAAGATAAAAAGATCATTAAGATTTTTACTCCCGGCGGAAATAGTATTACATTAGACGATCAGGATAAGGGAATAACTATTAAAGATCAGAATAATAATACAGTCAAGTTGAATTCTTCTGGTATTGAAATGGAGAGTCCGAAAAATATAGTACTTAAAGCAACCGGTAATATCACCCTTGATGCGACCGGTAAAATTGCTTTGAACTCAAAACAGGATGTTGCCGTAGAAGGAATGAATATAACGAACACCGCAAAAGTTGGCTTTACTGCAAAAGGTAATGCCTCTGCCGAGATTTCTGCATCAGGTCAGACAGTGGTAAAAGGTGCAATGGTAATGATAAATTAATATGCCACCAGCAGCAAGATTAACAGATATGCATACCTGTCCGATGCTTACACCGGGACTGCCACCAATTCCCCATGTTGGAGGCCCTGTTATTGGACCGGGTATCCCGACAGTACTAATAGGCAAAATGCCTGCAGCCGTGATGGGGGATAATTGTGTTTGCGTCGGCCCGCCGGATGCGATTGTAAAAGGCTCTGCTACGGTAATGATCGGAAAAAAACCGGCAGCCAGAATGGGAGATACCACAGCACATGGGGGAACCATCGTTCTCGGTTGTCCCACAGTAATGATTGGGGGTTAGAGATCATGGAAGAGGTTAAATCATTTTTAGGAACCGGCTGGAGTTTTCCTCCTGTATTCAATAAGTCAGATCACTCAGTACTGATGGTTTCAGATATCCGAGATATCGAAGAAAGTATCAAAATTATACTAAGTACAACACCTGGTGAAAGGATCATGCAGCCTGAGTTCGGCTGCGAGTTAAAAGGTCTGTTGTTTGAGAAGATTTACTCCACACTGATAGCAAGTCTGGACCACCTCATCTACCATGCACTGCTGAATTTTGAACCAAGAATTACTTTCCTTAATACAGAAGTTATGGAACAGAATGACATGAACGGACTTTTACATATAAACATACATTATAAGGTAATTATCACCAACTCCAGACATAATGTTGTGTTCCCGTACTATCTGATTGAAGGAACTAATGTTTCATCTGTATAGTCTCTGAATAACAAATGGCTAATGATCAGCTACTGGATTTAATCGATGGAATGACTCAGGATGAAAGGCGTATAAAAGCGCTCGATCCGGGTTATGTCAAGATTGATGATCGTAAAATTTCAGATTTCTTAAAATTCATGTCCGATTTTGCCGGACAAGTTAATTTTTACAATGAAAAGGATAAGATTGAAGGCGATTGGCAAGACTTCTTTAAATCGGATAAGAATATTCTTATTCTGCTGATAACCCAATTTGACCTTACAAGTCATTTGATTCAATTTGAAAAACTCGAAAACCAGATTCATATTGCATCAGGTGATAAAGAGGCCCTCGAAGCCCTCAGAAACTTATTTGCATTTCTGCATAAGATTATAGAAATATTTAATTCAACCTGTAAAAGGCTTGAATATGGAAATAATTTCGATAAAGTTAGTCTTGAACTTGGTGGTGTAATCAAAGGGCTGAGCAGAGAAATATCAGAGATTATTGCTTACAATAAACAGGCTGAACATCATTTTGGAGAACCATTTGCATTCCTGCATCCCGAAGAACTGATTGACCTGAGCATTGCCGTCCCGGAAATATTCCCTGCCGCAGCAGAGATAAAATTAAGGATCATTCCGGCTCTCCATTTTATCAAAGAAACCTTTACTAATCTCAGGTCAAAGTACCATAATTTTCTTGCAGTAACAGCATTCTATTTTAAGGATTACGATATACTTAAAAATGAATATCCGCCGCATATTTCATTATGTATTACTTTTATTAAGCTATTCGAACATCTTGTTAATCAAATAAATAAACTTAGTTCAGAGCATCTTGATTTTTATTATAATAGAGTTCTTGAATTAAGACAAAATGATGCAAGGCCAGATTCCGTGCATATAGTCTTTGATCCTGCAACTGTCGATCGTGTAGTGCTTGAACGAGCTGAGCAATTACAGGCTGAACTTGATTCGAACCTGCTCTTTTATTCAATTAATGAAGATCTGGTAGTAACCAAAGCCAAAATCACGGAATTAAAAACTTTAATTCTTGATGAACATACCCAGGTTATTTCACCCAACCTGGATGACCACGATGTAAGAGAGATAGAGCTATATAAAGCTTCTCATAAAAACATTCAGGCTTCCCGTTACTTTGAACAGCAATCAGGCATTAAATCCTGGCCTGTACTTGGCGAAAGTCAGTTTGAACTTTCAGATGAAGATCGTACAATGGAAGATACTGAAATAGGGATCATACTTGCATCACCTGTTCTTTATCAACCTGAAGGGCAGCGTGCTGTAACCTTGACCATCTATTTTGAACACGTATCTTTTACTCAGCTAATCCAGTATTTTAAGAATTACGCCAATGTAACCGGAAAGCTTTTACAAACAGTTAGCTATGAACTTCTCTCGGATGCTTTTGTAATTAGTTTCACTTCCACAACAGGCTGGGAAGAGATAAAGTGGTATACAGTTAAAATCAATATACCCGAAAGAAACTTTGAGATAAAATTTGAGTTATCCCCGGTAGATAAAGGAATCGACATCTATTCTGCTGAAATTCACGGTGAAAATTATGAAGCAGAGTGGCCCATCGTTAAACTCATGCTCAATAATTACTCCACGCATAATCCATTTTCTTTTTTCAGAAAATTATTGATGGAGCGGGTTACAATCACTGCAAGTGTAAATGGCAGCAGAGCCCTTAAACTTCAGAATAATATCGGGAACCTTAGCCCTGATAATCCTTTTCATCCATTTGGTCCTCAACCGGTTATAGGGTCTTACCTTGATATTAAGAATACAAATATATTTAACAGGTATACCAGGGATTTTTGCATTAAGATGGAGTGGATAGACCTGCCCAGAGTTTCTGGGGGATGGGAGACTTATTTAAAGGAGTATAATTCTAATATTACCAATGATTCCTTCAAGGTCAGACTGAGTGGCTTATCACAGGGTAAATTTAAACCGGCATTGTCTAAAAGACAGGAATTCAATTTGTTTAATACCACAAGGGGGGATTTCGGTTCAGAGATCTTATCAGATATATCCGAAATCAGGGATATTGATTTGAAAAAGCTTGAATTACCCAATCGACTTCTCTTAAATAAAGAAGGAATAATTCAGGATGCTAATTTTACTGAGGGAGCAGTAAGACTTGAGTTTTCTTCTCCTGAAGAAGCCTTTGGCTCAAGGCTCTATCCTCAGATCTTTCCTGAGACGGTATTACATAATTCAAAACGCTTTTCCAAGAAACGCCCATTACCCAATCCACCTAATATTCCGGTTGTCAGATCTATAACAATAGATTATACACTTGAACATTCTGAAGTACTTATCAAAACGGCTAAAAACGAAGATTCGGGTTTAAAGATTATTCATCAGTACCCTTTTGGATATGAAAATGTTTATCCTGAGAGTGATAAACAGCCCTATAATTTTATTCCTGATTTTGAATTTGCCAATAATCTCTATATCGGAATAGAAGATCTTTATCCAAAGCAGGAACTCAGTCTTTTGTTTCAGTTTCA
Organism: uncultured Sphingobacterium sp.; assembly: GCA_964529165.1. Classification (GTDB taxonomy): domain Bacteria; phylum Bacteroidota; class Bacteroidia; order Sphingobacteriales; family Sphingobacteriaceae; genus Daejeonella. The sequence goes on along the minus strand of CAZGWG010000083.1, from coordinate 10,830 downwards.
GGAGGCAAATTTTTCTGATCATATAAAAGAACCCGAACCAATAATCTGGAGTTATTTATACGACAATTCATGGATAATTCTCGATAAAGGAGAGGTCTTATACGATACCACCAATAATTTTATAAATACAGGTATTGTAAGGATCAGAATGCCGGAGGATGTACAGAATGGCAATACAAGGCTATTACCCAATCTCTATTGGTTAAGGGCATCTTCCGGCGGGCAATGGAAGCTCAGATCAAAAATGATAGGGGTTTATCCGCATGCCCTTACTGCAACCCGGATCATGGATTACAATTCTCAGCTAAGAGATATCAAACTACCACCCAATACGATCAAATCTTTCAGGAATAAAGTTCCGGGGATAAATGGTATTAATCAGTTGTTCTCGTCCTTTGGAGGAAGACCCGCAGAGACAACTGATCAATATTATATCCGGGTGAGTGAACGCTTAAGACATAAAAACAGAATGGTTACCAACAGGGATATTGAAGAAGCTATTCTGGAAGAGTTTCCTCAACTCCTTATGGCCAAAAGTATTTCTCCCGAATCCTCCTTTAACAGCCTCTATTCATCCGGAAGCAAGAAAATAAGGGTTATTATCGTCCCTAAAGAGGCTGATGAAGGATTCTTTACCAATAATCAGCCAAGGGTGAATCTTGCAGATCTGTATAAGATCAAGACCTTTGTTAAAGCAGGCGTTTCTCCATTTGTGGATATTGAGATTGAAAACCCTGTTTATGAAAAAATTAAACTCATAGGGAAAGTTAAATTTGGTGGTAAACAAAACGCCGATACCGGATTTTATATGCAAAAGCTAAATGAAGATATTAGACGATATTTATGCCCATGGCTCTATGAATCCAGTTCATCCTTTAAGATAGGTTCCCTGATTTATATTGCAGAACTCTTGAATTACATCAAGAAGAGACCTTATGTTGAATATCTGACGGGTTTTTCAGTGCTTCACTTCTTTAACTGGTATAATGACCGCACAGGCGAAACACTTTCCGGTATGAATGATCTTGGAAGGAATAACCTGAATTTTATAAGAGGCTCAGTCCCTGAGGCTGTGATTATTCCATCAGATGAACACATGTTCACTGTGATGGAAGAAGCAGAGTTCTCCGATCCGGTAGAAATCGGTATTGGCAACCTGTCAATTTCAGAAGAACTCATGGTTTACGATAAAATATTATCCCCGGGTTCAGAAGATGCACAGACTTCTGCTCCTAATTTGGATGAAAACGAATATATTAACCTTTTTATCAGCCATAATATTAAATAAGGGTATGGGAAAGAAAAAGCAGTATCAAAGCAGAGAGCAGCTCAAGGAATTCTTTAGAAATGGTAAAGTACCCTCCGAGAAGCATTATTCTGACCTGATCAATTCAATGGTACATAAGGTTGATGACGGCTTTTCAAAAGACGAAATTAACGGATTAAGGATTTCTTCTACAGAAGAGGCAAAAAATCTGATATCATTCTATAAAGACCTGAATGAACAGGACCCGTTCTTTCTGATTGCCAAGGATGAACTTGATCCTACAAGTCTGGCTTTAAAACCATTTGAAATTCCTGAAGGAGTTAAAAATGATGTTGAAAACAGTTTCTTCTTTCATACTAACGGGAAACTTGGAATAGGTACCAAATGCGACGATTCCCTTAAAATGGAAGTGAATGGTTTTGTAGGTATGCAGGGCAGAATAGGGACTTACAATAGCGGTTCCAGACCGGCAGATGGGAAATGGCATACCATACTCGAGAAGCTGGATCATTGCCAGGCTTTCGAAATAATGGCCAGAACAGGTAAAAAAGGTACCGGAAGATTTGCTCTGATGCAAGCCATAGCACTTGGGGTTTATGGACCAAGAGGCAGCAAGATTAAAAAAACGCAAACCTATTATGGTTTTTTCTGGAATAAGCTGAATCTCCGGTGGACCGGAACCACTCATGATTATAATCTTGAAATAAGATCCAATAGTAATTATGGAGAAAATGTAGCTATTCATTATACCATTACACGATTATGGGACGATTTTCTCTTTCTTGATCCGACCGTATAAAAATTTAATGATTAAATGATCAAGCCAGTTACTATAGAAAAAGCTTCCCCGAAAGAACCCTCAATGGACTTTGAGTTTTTACGGAAAAGCGGCATTGAGCTTCTTCAACAGCTTTCCGGTAAAAGCTGGACAGATTTTAATCTGCACGATCCGGGCTTAACTATTCTGGAACAACTCTGTTTTGGGATTACTGAACTGGCCTATCGAACAGACTTTCCGCTGCAGGATCTTCTGGCAAATGAATATGGTAAAATTGATTATCAGAAGAATGCTTTTTTCATAAAGGAAGAAATATTAACTACGAATCCGGTTTCAATAAATGATTTCAGAAAAGTCATTATTGATGAGGTTGAAGTGGTGAAGAATGTTTGGTTATATCCGCTAAGCTCAGCCTATTCTGATGCTGCAATCAGTGGTTTGTATAGAATTGTAGTTCAGGTAGATCCCAAAACAGCAGAGAAATTACTGCTTGACGATACGGTTTCAGTTAATATTGCAGATCAGGTTCGTAAATGTTTCGTTGCTAAAAGGAATCTTTGCGAGGATCTTATCAGTGATATTATTATTCTCAAGCCTGAAAAACTGACTGTTGAAGCTGAGATTATGATCGAAGCTCATCGGCTGCCGGAAGAAATACTGGCTTATGTATACCATCATCTTGAAAATTCCCTGAATCCGCCTGTTAAATACTATACAGAAGATGAACTTTTAAGCCGTGGTTTAAGTATAGACCAAATTTATAATGGTCCCTTCTTAAAGAATGGATTTATTCCCGACAGCGAATTAAGACCCAGGAGAACACTGATTGATCCTACTGAGCTGATTAAATCAGTATCTCAGATTGATGGAGTTCTTTCAGTTAAAAATCTTAAAATAATTAACGCTGATCAGAGCAGTTATAACAAACCATTTAAAATCAGTGATACCGGTTTTGCACTGCTCGACATAAAATCATCTGAACAGCATATCAAGCTCTATAAAGATAATTTTGAATTAAATGTCAAGCGACCTGTTTTTCGTTCCATCCTGCAAAAGGTAAGAGAAACTGATAAAAGAGACTTTATATCCTCTTTTTATGGCAATTCTTACAAGGATAAGATTGAAGGAAAATACAGGAATAACAAAGTTTATCACTCCATTCAAAACCAGTTCCCCAAAATTTATGGGATTGGAAGCGAAGGTCTGACCAATAATACACCCAAATCCAGAAAAGCACAGGCAAAGCAGCTTAAAGGATACCTTTTATTCTTCGAACAGATTATGGCCAATTATTTGGCCCAGCTCTCCAATATCGGGGATGTAATGTCTGTAGATATCGATAAGAAGGAAGCTCATACTTATTATGGTAATCCATTATATAATGTTCCTGACGTAAAGTATCTGATCAGGGCATTTACTTCCAAATATCCGGGGATGTCTGACGAAGCCTGGGAAATATTTAAAAAAGACGACCAGAACGGATATTTAAAAGCTTTGAATGTATCTCTGGAAACTGAAAAGACATTTGAGGAAAGGAAAAACCGGCTTTTTGATCATTTTCTGGCAAGATTCAACGAGTTTGTTACACCTTATCCCGTTCAGCTTTATTGTTCACTCTATGAAGCTTATTTGAGTGATACCAGACGCAGTACTGAACTGAAGTGGAAATCATCTGTTTTGAAGAATCTTCCCAAATTAAGTTCAGGAAGGTTTAAGGCTGTGAATTACCTGAAATTCCGGAAATCATCCCCGGATCAATGGGATTTTGCTGCTAAAATGCGATTGTTACTCTATATATCTGATGATAGTACCGGCAGAAAGCTTAGTTCGGTATTGGATAATGATCATATCAGTATGGAGCCATCTGCTTCTAAAAGACTTTCTGCATCAGGTGAAACCTCCAAACAAGTACTTGATCCGTCCTGGCAGAATGATATGCCTCAAATCCTGATCGATAAAGCTGAAGTCATAACTCTATTCGAGGAGGGTAGCATAATAAGAAATTCAAATGTGCCCAATGATGCATTTCTGCTTCAAAATCAGGAACTCAGTATCCTGAAATATGCATTAGACATCCGGAATTTCAGAATTGCTCCGGATATAGAAAAGGAAAACGGATATATTGTTATTTATAAGTCTCCGGATCATGAAAAGTGGCTGCTGATTAGCCGGTTTTTGACATATGGCAGTGCCATGAAATCTTTAAAGAATCTGATTGATTACATTAAAAAAATCAATATCAGATCTGAAGGTTTTTATTTACTTGAACATATTTTGATTCGCCCGGATATGAATTCGAAGGTATTTGGATTCAAATTCATCGACAGAAATGGACAGAATCTGATGGAACATAGCAGATGGATGACATTTCAGGAACGTGAAAAGGTATTGGAATCCTTACTTGGGCTATTATCCGATGAAGAAGAAATCAATGCAGAGAAGCTTGCACCTTTTTGTAAAGTAAATCTGTATGCTAAGACCTCTGATCTACCGGATTCCTATTCAAATGAACTTAAAGATACTGAAGATCAAAATCTGTTTAATTATTTTAAGATTTACGCCAGCCAGAAAGAGAAATTTCTTTCTAAATTTCAAATGGTTGTGAAGGGGGAAGATCATCTGATGATCAATGAGGACTTCTTCCGGCTTAAAATGAGTGTGGTTTTCCCATCCTGGCCGGCCCGTTTTCAGGATAAAGGCTTTAGAGATGCCGTGGAAAATCTCTTTCAATTAAATGCTCCCGCACATGTGAAGATCAATTTTATCTGGATGGGCTTAAGCAGGATGAAAAGATTTGAAGCATGGTATTCCGACTGGAAAAGATTCACCGCAGAGCAGATTGATTATGAAACCAGAGAGGTTCTCAGGAATGCATTGGTTCACATGCTTTATCAAAACAAGTAATATTCAATTCTGATTGGATATGGATAAGCATCCTCATATTATTGGCCGTCAGATCTTTGATATAGATTTTCCTTCAAAAGAAGCTGCCGAAGTTCTGCAGGATAAAATAAGTTCGATTTTTAATAATCGACTGATGGATGAGATGAACATTTTGTTCGATAAGATTATTCCTTCCAACAGAATAATTAAACTGGATACCTTAAGTATAGATATAGGTAGTATTGATTTTAGTTCATTGGAAACTGAATTGCCGGACAGATTAATTCAGAAACTTGAGCAGGAACTCAGGCTGATTCTTCTGCATGATAATGCTGCCCCGGCATCTGATTCCCCTGATGTTTTTCAGGACGATAAAAAAGGAAATTACCTGCAATTATTGGAGTTTTTTCTTCTTAAAGGCTCTTTTCCCTGGTGGGTATCCGGAACGGAAGGACCTGAACTATCGGAAGTGCTGGAATTTTTACTCTTAAACTCTTCCCTTAAATTAAAAGCATTGATCATGCGCGTAGGGCAGAATGCCTATGCCAGAAAGCGCCTCGTCTACCAGTTTTCAGAACAGCAAATTAAATACATCATCGTCATACTGGAACCTGAAGAAGCTGAATTCATTTTTGACTATCACCAGAACATAACTCAGATTCAAAATCAAGTCGTGCTGGTAAAAAATGAAGAGAGTGATTTTAAAAAAGCAGTATGGGAATTAATTTTAAGCTATCTTATTGTTGACAAGGGTTCGCATTTCAACAGAAAGGAATTTGTCAGAAGTATGCTCAGGGGAATGGCAGCTCATTTTAATACTGATTTTAGTGAGCTGCTTGCCATGTTTGCTGCCGGACTTAAGTCGGGCTCCTCCGAACTCAGAAATATTGATTCTTTACAGAGCATTGTGCTTGAATTATTTTTAGAAGCGGAGCCTTTATCCCCAAAAGATCCTTTCAAAGCAGAAAAAACCAATGAAAAAGATCCCCTTAAACTATCCGGGGATCTGGATCAGCTCAGATATTATCTGACTTTCGGCAGCTTTCCATGGTGGTCTTCTTATCCGGATAAGCAAGCACTGGATAGGATTTTAATCGATTTTCTAAATTTTCAGCCCAAAACTATTGCTCTTCTCCTCCGCAATATCGGGCAGCAGCAATATACAAGGAAGTTATTGGTTAAAAGTTTTAGTGAAGAAATTTTGCTGTCAGTTATTAGTGTTTTAGAGCCCGATCAGGTTGAATTTATTTCAGATTACATTGCCGAAGCAAAGGATCTGAATAAGCAGGAGTCAAAACTCAAAGTACAGGGACAGGACCTTGCAGAGGCAGTATGGGAATTCGTTCTAGCCTATTTACTCGCAGACAGGGGATCGGAATTTAACAGACAGCGCTTTCTTGAAAGTAATATCCTTAACCTGGCCAATCGTTTTAATGTTAGTTATTCAGATATACTCGTCTTTCTTGTTCAAAGTATCGGAGTAAGGCATCATGCCAGTACAAGACATATTTCTCTTATACGCGATCTGAGTGCACTTTATACTATTCGTGTTCAGGAAACAAATGCCGGATTAATTGATGTGGACGACACAGCAATCAATGCCCTGCTTCCCGAAATTATTGAATCCAAAGGCTTAAGAGATGTGCTTTATTACTGGCTTAAATTGGGTCATTTTCCCTGGTGGGGAGCTAAATATTCGGAGTCAGGGCCATCTGGATTATTAGAGCAGCTCATCAGGGAATCAATTGCTGAAGCTCTCTTATTCTTTAAGTTCAGCGGTCAAAGTTTAAGCGGCCGGAGAAGGATGCTGAATCAGATTTCAATACCAATATTATTTAAACTTTTCAGGAATCTGACAGAAGGAAATAAAGCACTCAGATATGCTGAAAGTGTACTTTTATTGTTTTCAGGGAGTCCACTCTTCCATACATTGGAGCGTAAAAGACTGGAGCAGATCACACTGGCTTCTTTATGGGATATGTATGCCGAAAATTCTTATGAAAGCTTTAAATCTGGCAGTTTTTTGAAAGCCATGATTATCAATCTTTCTGTATCTTCAGACATATCCTTTCAGAAAATCGCTTCCTTCCTGAATTCCCTGGTACTTGATAAACAGATCAGAACACAGTTGAACAGGGTTTTTCGGAGTATTGAAGAAAATGGAGAGAGCTTTATTATTTATGCTACAGAAGGGCATTTGCCCGTTTGGTCAGCCCTTCCTGATATTGAATTAATGCTGACTGAGCAGCTAAGATTGGATAACTTTAATCCTGAATTGATAACAGTGGATAAAGTGTTTAATGAGGCAAGCTTTATTTTACGTTATTTTCTTCAGTACAATAAATTACCCGATAAGTATAAACTCAGTTCAAGGCTCGCTGTCAATGATTTTTTAAAGCAATTGCTTATCTTCCTTTACAAAAACAGGTTTTCAGATCTCGATAGAATTTTGAATTCAGAGAAGTACGCTGCTGAAAATCTTTTCAGGCTTCATGATATCTTCAGTAAATCAGATTCAATTGAAGAAAGTAATCTTAAGAATCTTTTAGCAACTAAATTTGAGAAGAATATCCTCCTGTTTATTCGTCAGAAAGGTGGGATTAGTCTGAGTGAAAAGAGTCTCGTTCAGTTTATCGGGAAGTTAGCTAAGAACCCGCTAACTGAAGCGAATACAGCAATTTTCAAATTATTATTTAAATATCCTTCGGTAAGCGCTCACTTTTCTCATTTCTTTAAAGATTCACTGGTTTATGAATTTCTGGAGGCCGACCATATACAGGGGGGGTATATTCCTGAAGAGATCAGAAGCCTGAATACCTGGTTAGCCGGATTGCTGAAAGACAGATTAGACAGGGAGCGGCTTGAACTCTTTATACGCAATTATAATCTGATGATTTTTGGAGGAATTATTCAGACAGGAAATATTACTTCCTACCTGAAGCAGTTTCTTGATTTCCTGGCGGCCGGCAATTATCAGTTAATGCTTAAAATTACTTCCGCGATTAAGAGATCTCCTGAAAGCAGTAATGAATCAATCGATGTACTGATTAGACGGATTCCGGAACTTGATCAATTCCTTTCTGACTATAAAAAAATCAATGATCTGAAGGACGAATTAAAATCAGCCCTCGGAGAAGCTGAAAAAGCATTAGTTGAACAGCTATTAAAGAACAATCCTGATGAACTCAGAGAAGGGGAGTTGAGACAACTTAAGCAGGAGCTAAAGGAACAGGAGCAAATGGAGCAAAAGAAATCAGCAGATGAAATTTTATCTGATAAAGAACCAATTTATGTTCATAATGCAGGGCTCGTTATTCTGCATCCCTTTTTAAGCACATATTTTAATCGGCTTAATATGTTTGAAAACGGAGATTTCAAAACTGAAGAGCTTAGACATCGGGCAGTTCATCTGCTTCAATACCTTGCTTTCGGAACAGAAAATAATGAAGAACATGAATTGGTTTTAAACAAAATACTTTGTAATATTCCAATTGAGGAGCCGCTTAGCGCCGGAATAGTGATGACAGCCAATGAAATAGCCGTTTCTGCAGAGCTTCTCAACGCCATACTGGTACAATGGGACAAACTTAAAAATACATCCCCCGAGAGCTTTCAGGCCTCCTTTCTTCAAAGGGACGGGGCATTGTCGAGAATGGAGGAAAACTGGAATCTGAAGGTAGAGACCAGGGGTTACGATGTATTGCTGAATACCTTACCCTGGGGATTGGGTATGATTAAAACTTCATGGATGCCTGAATTTATATATGTAGAATGGATTTAAAACCTTTAAAGGCCAATGCTGAGGTACTAGCAAAGGAAATGCAATGGCTCGCTCTTATCATAGATACACGGATGAACTTGTATTTTTCGCAGGAGTCACAGTATCGTGAAATATATGATATTCCTTTACCTGATATTGCTAAAGATAGTTCAGTGTACGGGAACGTGGTTTCTTATTATCAGATGACTTTCGATGAACGGATTATTCTGGCTTTAGCACTTGCTCCTCATATTCAGCCTAATCTGCTGGATATTTTCTTTGTTAAGAATACCAATCTTGACCGGGGATACACTGAATTTGGAGGTATTAAAGGTCAGAATCATGGGGGATTTATTCCTACCGGTGAAACTGTGGCATTTATTATTGCCGGTAATGATCTTGAAAAGCGATTTAATCTGATTAGTATGCTCGGTGAAGACCATTTCTTTAGAAAGTTTAAGATTCTTGATCTGATTCATGCCCAGCCTAATGAACCATTTTTAAGTGGGGTAATTACCGTTACACCTGAATACCTGAGTTATTTTACGAGCGGAGTTTCACATAAACCTGATTACGGCATCAATTTCCCTGCAAAATTAATAACAACGAATCTCGACTGGGCTGATCTGGTGCTTGATGAGAGTATTTTTGACGAGGTTAATGAGATAAGAGACTGGATTGAGTATGGACATACCTTATTGACTGAATGGGGGATGAACAAGAAGATCAAACCTGGTTTCAGGACTTTATTCTACGGCCCTCCAGGAACCGGCAAGACCTTGACAGCCAGTCTGCTGGGAAAATCATCCGGTCTGGATGTCTATCGTATTGACCTTTCAATGGTGGTTTCAAAGTTTATTGGTGAAACAGAGAAGAATCTTGCTAATGTCTTTGATCAGGCAGAGAATAAGAACTGGATCTTATTCTTTGATGAAGCGGATGCTTTATTTGGAAAGCGGACACAAACCAGCAGCTCCAACGACCGGCATGCAAATCAGGAAGTTTCCTATCTCTTGCAGCGGGTTGAAGACTTTCCGGGTGTGGTTATTCTCGCAACCAACCTGAAAGCGAATCTTGATGATGCATTTTCCCGCCGTTTTCAGTCAATGATCTATTTCCCGATGCCAGGCCCTGAACAACGCAAGCGATTATGGAAACAGGCATTTTCATCCCAAAGTATTTTAGAAGAAGGCTTCAACCTGGATGAGATTGCAAAAAAGTACGAAATGGCCGGTGGTGCAATCATAAATGTAAGCAGGTATAGTTCCATGAAAGCTTTGAAAAGAGGTACCAACGTAATTTTAAAGAAAGATATCATCGAGGGAATTCGCAAAGAATTCGGAAAAGAAGGAAAGATCGTTTAAGTATGGATTTTGTCGACAGATCACTTATATACCGTTTTCATCGGGAACGTATCCAGTTATTTGGAGAGGGTACAAGCGGAGCTTTGGGGTGGAAATCAGATGAAAGCCAGACAGTAAGGTTTGAGATTTTATCCCAGATAGGGGATATGAGCGGACTCTCAGTTCTTGATCTGGGCTGCGGGCACGGAGATTTGTGTGCCTACCTCAAAAGAAAGTATACTGATCTGCGCTATGCAGGTATCGATCAGATGGAAGAATTACTGGATGTGGCTACATCAAGATATGGTTCAATACCCGACACCGCTTTTTATCTCGGAGATTGCTGGTCGGCCGATCTGCCTAATATGGATTATGTACTCGCATCCGGGTTTTTCGCTTATAAAAATAGCATGGCCGACTTTATATTTAGAATGATAGACCGCTTATTTGCAAGCTGCCGACTCGGTACGGGCTTTAATTTGCTCAAGAATGTCCATGACCCTGAGGGAATCCTTGTCAATTATAATCCCCGGGAGATTCTTGATTATTGCCGGCAATTAAGTCCCAAAGTCGTCTTAAGAGAAGGTTATGCTGATGATGACTTTACGATATTTATTTACCGGTAAAACAGCTCTTTTAATAATTCTGGAATAAACGATTTTCAGTTGCAAGTAATTGTATTTCGATTCTCAAGTTGATTGAGATTCCTTTCCTGCTCTTGCGGGAATTAGGGCATTTTGATTCCAGGCCGGTACCTGCGCTTAACTTCTATACAATAACTATTGTTTTAGCCGAAACA